>NZ_AKFU01000041.1:0-63874 GCF_000277625.1 Clostridium sp. MSTE9 | reverse complement strand
TTGGTCGCCCGAGCAGGTTTCAAACCGGGTTGGGCAGGATTATCCCGCTGAACCGCTCATGCGTATCTCTCACACGACGATCTACCGATGGCTTCATAAAGAGCGTTTCGCTCAGTCGGCCAGCATTCACCTACGGCATGAAGGGCGCCAGCATGGAGAACGCCGCGGAAAGCTTCTTGGAATCCGAACCTTGAAACAGCGTGGCCGAGAGATTTGGCGCAGGGAACGGATCGGGGATTGGGAGCTGGATACGATTATCTCCAGCAGTAAACAGAGCCAAGCCGGGATTTTGACCATGTGCGACAGGAAGAGTCGGTTCTGTATTTTGGTTCTTTTGGAACGGTGCCACAGCCAAAGCCATGTTTTCAGAGTGCTGTCCAGCGTAGTTAGCTCTTTTCCCTGTCATTCCTTCACAGCCGACCAGGGCACCGAATTTCGCTGTTATGCCAAAGTGGAAAACGAGTTGGGTCTGCCCATGTATTTCTGTTCACCCTCCAGCCCATGGCAAAAAGGTTCTGTAGAAAATCTGAATGGGTTGGTTCGCGAATTTTTCCCAAAAGGAACCAACTTTGTTGATGTTTCCCCTAAACAGGTCGCCCATGCCATGTTTCTGCTTAACAATCGTCCCCGTAAATGTCTCAACTGGCTCACTCCTGCTGAAGCTATTGCTGCTGCTTCTTTTTGAACCTGTTGCACTTCTCTTGACAATCCGCCCCCTGGCCTGAGGGGCAAGCCCGCGCAAGCAGAAATGAAATGCGGGAGCACCCGCTGAAAATCACGCTTCCCTATCAAAGTAAAAAAGAAAAATTTCATTATGGCATAAGGTCCAAGCCCTGTGCCAGCAGAAACTTCCTATGAGGCAACTCACAGAAAAAACTGCTCTTTCATAACTAAGACAAAAAAGAAAAAGCCTCCGGTACAAGAAACCAGCCTGTGCCAGCAGGCAAAGCGTACCTGCACGCACATCGCGAAAAAGCCAGCAGAATCCCTGTGGAAAAATAGCCTTACAACTTATCGTTGAATCAATTAAGTTTTCAACTATGAGTTAACAATCTGTTGAAAATCTTTTTTCCTTTGAATTTGACAATATGCCCAAACAATATTCCATCCATCATAATAAAAAGGCCGGCCGCTATCCCGCACACGCTCTAAACCAACTGAATCAAGGGAGGTGAGATAC
This sequence comes from Clostridium sp. MSTE9, assembly GCF_000277625.1. NCBI lineage: Bacteria > Bacillati > Bacillota > Clostridia > Eubacteriales > Clostridiaceae > Clostridium > Clostridium sp. MSTE9. The sequence continues at coordinate 62,694 of NZ_AKFU01000041.1, read as the reverse complement.
CACAATCTTGGCCGATACAAGGAAAAAGTGTGTCTTGAAACCAGTGCTTTTCCATGCTATACTGAACTGCATAGGGGGTGTTGAAGTGTTAGACAAAGACGATCTGCAAGCCATCGCGGGATTGATAACGGAATCGTTAAAGCCCATACATAACAGACTGGATTCAATGGATAGCCGGCTGGATTCCGTAGACGGCAGACTGGATTCTATGGACGGCAGGCTCGACTCCATGGATAGAAGACTGGATTCTATGGAGAGCAGACTGAATCAGCTGCAGGAAGACGTTGAAATTCTGAAAGAGGATACAAAAGTCACTCGCGGCGCCGTCAATCAGCTTCTCGATTGGGCCGATGATGCAAGCATTCAGGTAGTTCCCCTTTTCAACAAGAAAGTAAAATGACATCGTAAGTGAGGCTGCTGTAAAATCAATTTGCGGCCACGCATCGCATAGAAATCCCCCATAGACAGAAAAAAGCGTCCCGAAACGGCTTTGAAAGCCCGATCAGGACGCTTTTTATATCCATTATTGAAGCAGAGCGGTTGATCATAGCCGCTTTGCTTCATTCTACGATCTTGGGTTCCGGCCCGCGCAGATCGATAATCCGCTGGTTGCGGCTGCCGCGAAAACGCAAGGTCAAATCGCGCTGCTCGAGCAGAAACTTTCCATCGATCAGCCAGTCGGCTTCCTTGAGCAGCTCCTGCACACCGGGGGTCTGCATCTGCTGCAATTGCTCCAGAGTGTAGCCGCTGTATACGGTTATATCCAGCCGGGGCAATTCTCTGTGAATCTGCTTTGCCAGCTCCGCCAGCTCGACAGCCTGACAGAACGGTTCGCCCCCGCTGAATGTGACGCCCTTGAGCAGCGGGTCTTCCTTCAGCTCCGCCAGAATCGCCGGAATGTCTGCCGGCGCTCCGCCCGAAAACGGGTGAGTCTGCGGATTGTGGCAGCCGGGGCAGTTGTGAGGGCAACCCTGCGTGAAAATCACGTAGCGAATACCCGCTCCATCCACAATCGACTCCGGTTCAATGCCGGACAGCATCAGCATATTCTGTCGCTCCCTTTTGTTCAGTGTCCCTCAGTGCAGCCGCAGCTGTGCTTTACGCGGTCGTGCTCTTCAGCACGCTTGGCGTTGTTCCAGCGGTCTGTGGTGCCTACCAGGTACCCGGTAATGCGGCGAATGCGCTCAAACTGTACGCCTTCCTCCTCATGCCGATGGCACTTGGGGCACTCGTTGTCGATAATGCCGTTGAAGCCGCACACAGGGTCGCGGTCTACCGGGTGATTGATCGAGCCGTAGCCGATGCCCGCTTCCTTCATGCAGCGGATGACGGACTCGAAGGCTTCCAGATTCTTGCAGGTATCTCCGTCCATCTCTACATAGCTGATATGTCCCGCATTCGTCAGCGCGTGATAAGGGGCCTCCAGCTGAATCTTCTTGTAGGCCGAGATGGGGTAGTACACCGGTACGTGGAAGCTGTTGGTATAATAAGCGCGGTCGGTGATGCCGGGCAGCTTGCCGAAGCGCTTCTGGTCGATCTTGACAAAGCGGCCGGAAAGCCCCTCCGCAGGAGTAGCCAGCAGGCTCCAGTTCAGGCCGGTGCGGGCGGATTCATCCTCCATGCGCTTGCGCATATAGCCGATGATCTCAAGACCCAGCTTCTGGGCCTCTTCACTTTCACCGTGATGCTTGCCGATCAGCGCGACAAGCGTTTCGGCAAGGCCGATAAAGCCGATGGAAAGGGTACCGTGCTTGAGCACCTCTGCAATGCTGTCGGTTATGTCGAGCTTGTCGGAATCGATCCAGACGCCCTGACCCATCAGGAAGGGGTAATTATACACCTTTTTGCCGCACTGAATCTTAAAGCGGTGCAGCAGCTGGCGCATGACCAGATCGATGCGGTCGTCGAGCAATTCATAGAATTTATCGAGATTGCCTTCCGCCAGAATTCCAAGGCGGGGCAGGTTGATCGAAGTAAAGCTGAGGTTTCCGCGCCCGTTTACCACCTGGCGCTCCTCGTCATGCACATTGCCGATCACGCGGGTACGGCAGCCCATATAGGCGATCTCCGTTTCGGGGTGGCCGGGCTTATAGTACTGCAGGTTGTACGGCGCGTCGATAAAGCTGAAGTTCGGGAACAGCCGCTTGGCCGAAACACGGCAGGCCAGCTGGAACAGGTCGTAGTTGGGGTCGCCCTCGTTGTAGTTGACTCCCTCCTTGACCTTGAAAATCTGAATGGGGAAGATGGCGGTTTCGCCCTCGCCAAGACCGCAGTCGGTGGCCAGCAGCATATTGCGCATCGCCATGCGGCCCTCGGGGGAGGTATCGGTTCCGTAGTTGATGGAGGAGAACGGTACCTGCGCGCCCGCGCGGGAATTCATGGTGTTGAGGTTGTGGATCAGCGCCTCCATGGCCTGGTAGGTGGCGTCGTTTGTCTCGCGGGTCGCTACCTCGCGGGCATAATCATGCGCTGCCGCGGCAGCCACCCAGCTGATCTCCTGGTACCCATGGATCCTCTGATGCTCCGGCAGCCAGCTGCTGAAAACCTCACGATAATTGTCCATGTTGCCAAGCGTGACCGGCTCTGTGAGCGAATGCTTGATTTCATCCACCAGCAGGGCGGCGTCCTCCAGAGAAAGTTCCATTTTGATGTGCAGGTACTGGATCATCGCGCGAAAATACGCCTTGCGGAATGTTTTCGCTACGCCCATGGCCATTGCGTAATCGAAGTTCGGCACACTCTGGCCGCCGTGCATTTCGTTCTGGTTGGCCTGAATCGCGATACAGGCCAGCGCCGCGTAGCTGCGGATATCGTTGGGCTCACGCAAAAAACCGTGGCCGGTGGAAAAACCGCCGTGGAACAGCTTGATCAAATCAATCTGGCAGCAGGTTTCCGTCAGCGCGTAGAAGTCCATGTCGTGGATGTGGATGTCGCCGCTGCGGTGCGCCTGCGCAATGTCAGGGGGCAGTACATATGTATTGTAGAAGCACTTCGCACCCTCAGAGCCGTATTTCAGCATCGTGCCCATCGCGGTATCGGCGTCAATATTTGCGTTCTCACGCTTTAAATCCGCTTCCGCGGACGGTTTAAAGGTCAGATCCTCATAAATCTTCATCAGGTTCTGATCCATCTCGCGGATTTTGGTGTGCTCCGCGCGGTAGATGATATAAGCCTTCGCCGTTTTGGCATAGCCCGCGGCAATCAGCTTTTCCTCCACCTTATCCTGAATCTGCTCCACCGTGGGGATTTCTCCGGTAGGCATGGAAGCAATCACGGAGCTTGTCAGTTTGTTCAGCGCATCGTCGCTGATTCGTTCATCTGCAATCTGAATATTTGCCTTAAAGATCGCATTGCGGATTTTTTCCGCGTCAAACGGCGCAGTGACTCCGTTGCGTTTGATAATGGAAGAAAAAGTTCCGGGATCAATCACCTTTTTCGATTTTTTCGACACAGCCATTTTTCGTTCCCTCTCATCTTTCGGTTTTTCGAAAATCACTATATATAGAATTACGAATTCAATTCTACACCGTATGCTGTGTGTTGTCAAGGGAATCTGTCCCAGATTCTGTGGAAAGCCAAGACTTTTTCATCCAGATATGGGGGCAGTGCTCCTCCAGAAAAACCTCGCCGTCAGTCTGATAGCCCAGCGATTCATAGAATCCGCGGGCCTGCGTCTGCGCCGCAAGGATGACCGCCTGCGCACCGAGCGCACGGGCCTGATTCTCCAGATTTTCCATCACAATGCGGCCGAAGCCTTCGCCGCGGTAGGGGCGGATGACCGCAATGCGGCCAATGATATATTCCCCTCCTGTGCCGGGAAATACACGTCCTGTCGCAACCGGAGTGTTTTCGACATACACCACCAGATGGTGCGCGATGGGGTCGATTTCATCAAATTCGTCGCGGAAGCCCTGCTCCTCCACGAAAACGGTCTGGCGAACCGCTCTGGCGTCCTCCAGCTTGTCCAGACCCTGCTCCATCAGAAACCAATAGCTGTGCATTGTGTTTTCCCTCACTCAAAATTATTTTTGATCCATTTGGCCAAAAGCTCCAGCCCCGGCAGCGCGCCCGCACCGACCGGAGTGATCTGATATTCCACCCGCGGCGGAATCTCTTGAAACTGGCGGCGTTCCACCATGCCTTCTTCACTGAGCTCGCGCAGACTCTGGCTGAGCATCATGTCCGTAATCCCGGCGACCCCGGCCTTGATCTCGCGGTAACGCAGGCTCTCGCCGCCCCGCAGTACCCACAGGATGCGGGGTTTCCATTTTCCGCCCAGCTTCCGGTGAAGCAGCTCAAGGGAATCCTTTGTGCCGTCAGGCTCCGGAGCCTGCGGCAGACCGGCCAGCTCCGCGCGTTCCGGCTCCTCCGCCGTACGCGTGCGTTTCTTCTTTTTTTCTTTTTCCTTCTTCACGGGGATCCCTTCCTTTGCGGCTCTCATCACTACCGAGTGTAGCACAGATGACAGGCGAGTTCAAGAAAAATCGGCGTTGTCTTCCTGTCTGCAGGCGCAAAATAAGAGCCGCGAAAACGAACTCGCGGCTCTTAAAAAACGCGCGGACCGCTGAAAACAGATCCGCGGCTCTCTCCCTCGGCGCTTTAAAAATCAGTCTTCGAGCTGGTTCATCACCAGACCGGTGATCAGCTTGGGATAAAAATACGTGGATTTCTGAGGCATTTTCTCACCGGCGGCGGCAACATCGCGGATTTCCTCCACGCGGGTGGGGTTCAGCAGAAAAGCGCACTGAGACTCCCCCGACTGCACCGAGGCCAGAGCCTCCGGCAGGGAGCGGGTATACGTCAGATTGATCTGCTGCGCCATATTCTGTTTATCAATACCGAGCATTTTCTCCAGAATCAGGCTGTGCAGCACGGTAACGTCCAGCCCCTGGGAAGCGGCGCTCTTATCGGGCAGCAGCTGCGCCATGACGGAAAGCTCGCGCAGCACCAGAAGGCGCCAGCCCTCGCCGCCGTCGTAAAAGGCGAATGCCTTTTTGCCCTGGGCATACTGCTCCGAAAGGACGGCCTCGATATCTTCCTTGCGCTCCATGGCCTGTACATCGAACTGCTCGCGGCAGCGCTCCAGCAGCGCGGCGGAATCAAAATCCGCAAGGCCGCGGATCAGCCGGTGCGTCGGGAATACGACGAGCCCCGGATGCTGCATATCGACCAGCATCATCATCACATAATCCTGCGCGGGGTTCGCCGTGCCGTTTTCGCGGCAGGCGCTGCGGTAATTGAGCGCCGTTTCGTAGCGGTGGTGGCCATCGGCAATATACAGCTTGCGGTCTGCAAAATCCTCGCAGATGGCGCGGATTGCCACGGGATCGTTCACAAGCCACAGGCGGTGCGTAACGGCGCCGTCGCTGAATTCATAGCGGGGCGTGTCTTTCGATAGGGCGTCGATACGCGCAAGCGTCTGGTGCTCCTCATCCATGTACAGGCAGTAAATCTGGCTGAAATTGCAGTTGGTGGCCTTCATCAGCTCAAAGCGGTCGGCCTTGGCCTTGCTGAGGGTCTCCTCATGCGGCAGAACCACACCGGCGGAAAATTCCTCGAGGCGTACTAGCGAGATAAAGCCTTTCAGGCGGTACGTTTCGCCGTAGGCCTCAAACTCCTCCTCATACAGATAAAGGCCAGGGTCGGTATCGCGGCGCAGAATGCTTTCCGAAAGCCACTCAGAAAGCGTTTCACCCGCTTTGGCATAGGGCTCTTCGCCGCGGGGCAGCTCTAAGCGGATGATGTTGTGCGGATTTTTCTCGAGAAAAGCGAGCCGCTCCTCCTCGCTGATGATGTCGTAGGGCGGGCAAGTAAGCTCAGAGATATTGCCGGCCTGTTCGGTACAAAAGCGCAGCGCGCGGAATGCTTTGATTTCTGCCACAAATACCACTCCTGTTTTCAATTTACTGTTAGATGAAAATCTGCCTTGAAATGATCTTTTAAATCGCCCTTGTTCCGCTCCACCGCTGGAGGGGCAGAGCATCCTCCTGGGAATTGTTTTTATTGTAGGGCTTTTGCACAGCTTCGTCAAGCAAATCAAAGCGACTGCCGAATTATGACGAATTTTGATTTTCATGGGAAACCGGAAAAATCTTAAAACTTTGTTTACATTTTAGGGGTGCCGCATTGATATGATAGGTTTAATGACTTTTCTGAAAAAACAAGGCGGCCGGGTGCTGCTTTTGTTTTTCATTACGGTCTGAAGGAGGGACGTTTGTTATGATAGAGGTAAAAGACCTCACAAAACGGTATGGTTCCAAAACGGTGCTCAGCCACGTCAGCTTTACCGTAGAGGAAGGCACGATTCTGGGCTTTCTGGGGCCGAACGGCGCCGGAAAATCGACCACCATGAATATTATTACCGGCTATCTTTCCGCCAGCGGCGGCGAGGTGACCGTAGACGGGCAGAATATTCTCGATTACCCCAATGAGGTAAAGAAAAAAATCGGGTACCTGCCGGAGCTGCCCCCGCTGTATCTGGATATGACCGTCAAAGAATACCTGAATTTTATGTACGAGCTGAAAAAGGTATCTTTGCCGCGCGAAAAACACATCAAAGAAATCTGTGCTCTCGTGAAGATTGAGGATGTGTATTCCCGGCTGATTGGCAACCTGTCGAAGGGCTACCGCCAGAGAGTCGGCATTGCACAGGCGCTTCTGGGGAACCCGCCCGTACTGATTCTGGACGAACCCACCGTCGGGCTTGACCCCAAGCAGATCATCGAGATCCGCAATCTGATCAAAAAGCTTGGCGATAATCACACCGTCATTTTGAGCTCGCATATTCTTTCTGAGGTGCAGGCTGTGTGCGAACGCATTCTGGTCATCAACCAGGGCCGCATTGTGGCGGACGGCTCGCCCGACACGCTTTCGCACCAGATGACCGGCAACCACAAGCTGCTGGTTCGCCTGGAGGGCCGCGAAGCCGAGCTGAAACAGGGCTTGAAAACGCTGCACAAGGTCAAAGAGGTTCAGCCGCTGGGCGAAAAGGAACCCGGCGTATTTGAATTTACCGTAGAGGGCGAGCCAGGGGCCGACCTGCGCCGCGACCTGTTCGCGCTGGCCTCTCGAAAAGGCTGGCCGATTCTTTCACTGCGCACGAACGACCTGACCCTTGAGGAGGTCTTCCTGCGCCTGACCGACGGACAGGCCGCGGCCGCACAGAAGGAGGGAGAAAGCGCATGAGAGCAATTTTCAAGCGGGAGCTGAGATCGTACTTTTCTTCTCCCATCGGCTATGTGTGTGTGGCGGTGCTTCTCGCGTTGTTCGGATTTTATTACGCGATGGTGATGAATTCCCGTTCCAGCTCTTATATTACCAGCGTTTACGGCACCATGTTCATCTGGTGCATGATGATCGTCCCGATTCTGACGATGCGCTCCATGAGTGAGGACCGCCGCAACAAAACCGACCAGGCATTGCTGACCGCCCCCGTGGGCGTGACAGGCATCGTGATGGGCAAATTCCTGGCCTGCGTGAGCGTGTTCGGCATTGCGCTGCTCGGCAGCCTGCTGCCCGCTCTCGTCATTTCGTTTGTGTCGTCGCTCAACTGGGTCACGGTGCTCGGCACGGTATTCGGTGCGCTGCTGTACGGCGGCGCCATGATTTCGATCGGCGTGTTCATCTCGAGTTTGACCCAAAGCCAGATCATCTCCGCAATCGGCACGTTTGCCGCTTCGATGTTCCTGCTGATCGTCGACCAGCTTTCCGGTTCCGTTTCGAATGCGGTCATCGCCAAACTGATTGGCTGGATTTCGTTTAACAGCAGATACACCCCCTTCACCACAGGGGTATTCAATGTATCCAGCATTGTGTTTTTCCTGAGCGTTGCAGCGGTATTTTTGTTCTTTACCGCACGGCGCCTCGAAAGCCGCCGCTGGAACTGAAGGGAGGCCGATCGGAATGAGTGAAGAAAAAAAGACTCCGCAGGACGCGGAGGAAACCATAGAGCAGGGCACCCCGGCAGAGGAGACACAGATTCCTGCACAGGAGGCCGAATCCGCTCCAGAAGCGGAGCAGCAGCCGGAAGAGCAAACCGCAGAAGAGGCCGTGATGACAGAGGATGCGGCCGAAGACGAAGCAGAACCGGAAGAAGATGCCCTTTCCACAGAAGAGGAGCAGAACGAACCCCCGCGGCATACCTTCGGCAACGTGCTTTCGTCGCAGAAAATACGCCGCCGCGGTATTTCCACCGTGTTTACCGCTGTGTTCCTTGCGGTGATCATCCTGCTCAACGTGATTGTATCCATGCTGAGCACGCGGTTCCCCTCCATCAACCTCGATCTCTCCGCACAGAAAACCAACTCTTTGACGGAAGACGCGCTGAAAGTGGTCGACGCGGTCAAACTGCCTACCACCATCACAATTCTGGGGCCGGAGGCCGATGTGCGCGACAACGTGCTGTATTCCGGCTACGGCTTCAATTACAGCCAGGTCGCCGTGCTGTCCGATAAGATCAAGGAGCGCAACTCCAATATTACAGTCAAATACATTGACCTCGACAAGAACCCGACCTACGCTTCGGAGCTTGGCGAAACGAACCTGACAGCTGGCTGTGTTGTCGTCAGCACCGAAAAACGCCACCGCGTGCTGCAGATCACCGATCTGTTCAGCCAGCAGACCGATTACACCACCGGGGCTGCCAGCACCTATTCCATGGTGGGCACCGCGCTCGCCTCGGCAATCAGCCAGGTGAACAGCGAGAAGCTTCCGGTCATCGCCTTTGCGACGGGCCACGATGAAATTTACGACACCACGGCTCTGCAGAGCGTGCTGAAAAACGCCAGCTTTGAAACCGTGAGCTTCAATATGCTGACAGACGAGATCCCCGCGAATGCCCAGATGGTGATGCTGGCGTCACCCGCGACCGACTACACGCCGCAGGAGCTGAAAAAGTTGGATACGTTCCTTGAGAACAACAAGCTGGCCGCCGACCGCTCCCTGCTGATCACCTTCTACCCCAGCCAGGAGGCCCTGCCGAATCTTTCCTCCTTCTTAAAGGAATGGGGGATTGAGGTTCCCCGCGCAATGGTCGTCGAACGCGACCAGAGCCACGTTGCGCAGTCCGATGTTTCCTTCATCCTGACACAGACCAATGTGGATTCTACCATCACCCTGAATTCCCAGTCTACGCAATACGACAACGTCGTGATGCCGCAATCCAGCCCGATCAATCTGCTGTTCACCTCGCGCGACGGCGTTACCACCCATACGCTGGCACAGTCGTATGACACCTCGTATCTGGTGGATTCCAGTTCGACCGAGGAAACCGTGAAAAACGCAAAGCAGCAGGCTTATACCACGGTGGCGCTGGCACAGAAGAATTTGTCGCTGGACGGAACGATCTATAAGCAGAACGTGATCGTTGCGGGCAGCTCGCCTATGTTTGCCGAGGGAGTCATCAACGCTTCGGCCTACGGCAACGGCAAATATGTCACCGATCTGGCTCGCTACGCCACGGGAGAAACCGATTCCAACACCGGGATTCTCGTCACGCCGGTGCAGACGAATCAGGTGGATATCAACCTTTCACAGGCCGCAAGCGTGATTCTCGGCTTCGGCGTGTTTACCATTCTGATCCCCCTCTGCGTTCTGGCGGCGGGCTTCGTCGTTTTCCTGAAGAGGAGGCACCTGTAAATATGAAACACACTACTAGAAATCTACTGGTGACGGCGGCGGTGCTCGTCGTGCTGGGCGGCGCCTTCGCCGCTTTGAAGCTGACCGAGAAGGAGCCGGAAACGGCTTCTTCCGCAGCCGACGATACCGCGATCAGCCTGCTCTCCAAACAAATTGAGGACGTGCAGTCGATGCAGGTCAAAAATAAAAACGGCGGCTTTGTGATCGTACCCAAAACGACGACCGAAAGCGCCGCCTCCGGCACCTCCTCCACCCACACCACCTATACGGTGCAGGGGCTGGAGGGCCTTCCCCTGTATGAAACCGCGGCAGAAAACGTGGTAAAGGACGGTTTCAGCCTGGTCGCGTCCAAAAACGTGGGTTCTGTAAGCAGCCTTAAGGACTATGGCCTGGATAACCCCACCGCTGAGGTACAGGTAAATTTTAAGGACGGCACGAGCTTCGATTATCTGCTGGGCAATGAAGCAGCCGGTTCCGATGGCTACTACATGGCCGGGAAAGACTCCGACAACGTCTATGTCGTATCCGTTGACGGCGGCATGTTCAACGGCGTCAAGGATTTTGTGCAGAAAGAGCTGTACTCCCTCACGGACGCCAGCAGCGGGCAGGAAACCCCCGCCATTGACTTTATTTCACTCAACAGTACCCATCTGGGCGAACAGCTGAACATTACCAGCAAAAACAGCTCGGTCACCGTTTCGGACGGGAAACAGAGCGTATCGGTGGACGATACCCAGTATTCTACCCTGGCCACTGCCATCTCGACCGTAACGGCGGATGAGGTAACGGCAATTCACCCCACAGCAGAGCAGATCAAGCAGTACGGATTGGATACGCCCTCCATGACGCTGTCGTTTACAGCCGACAAACACTCGCATACGCTGAAGGCCGGCAACACGGAAAACGGGATGCGGTATATCATGGCCGACAACATCGACGCCATCTTCGGCATCAAGGAGGAGACCGCTTCCATCTGGGCTACGGCGACGCTATTCAGTCTGCGCAGTAAATTTGTTCAGATCCCCAACATTATCGATGTCAGCGGACTGGACGTAACAGCGGACAGCAAGACGTATACGTTTGAAAAGGCCCGTACGAAAAATACCTCAAAATCCACCGAAGACAGCGAGGTCTACGATTATACCGTCACCTGCAACGGCAAGGCGGTCACGTATGAGCCGAACTTCCAGAAGTATTACCAGAACGTTGTGGCGGTGCAGCTTCTGGAGGAGGCAAATGCGGATTCCGACGGCGTGGCAAACGCCATGAACGGCCAGCCGGCCTACACGGTGCGCTTCCGCTTTTACGATGCTGCCAAAAAGCCGGTCACGGTACAGTATTATATCGTCGGCGACCGGCGTTACCTGGCGGTTGTAGATAACGTTCCCCTGGGGCTTGTAACCGAGACAAACGTCACCGGCCTGATCGCAGACACCGCCACCGTTGCCGAAAACGGCGTGGTGCAGGCAGGGCTGTAAGCGCAGAAAACGGATCGTTCCTTCACTTGGAAAGCAATTTGATGCTGAAATGTTTGTTTGGTGCCCATTTTTAAAAAGGAATCAGACAAATTGCCTTCTTTCCGCAACATTCCTAATAAGGAAGGGAGCTGCCGCTATGGAGTTTAGAAAAGCGCGGGCAGGGGATTTTCCCAGCGTAAAAAATCTGTACACAGAGGTTATCAATGAGCTTGACAGAACCATCAATTACCCAAAGTGGGTAAACGGGCTGTATCCCTCCGAACCCCTTTTCATTGGGGCAATCGAAAAAGGTTGGCTGTTTTTACTGACCGACAGGGAAGACGTGATCGGCTCCGTCATTTTAAATTGTTTCCCTACCGGCGAATACCCTACCATCACATGGCAGCGGGAGCTTGCGCCGGAACAGGTTCTGAATATTCACACGTTTGCTATCCATCCCCATTTTTCCGGCAAAGGCGTGGGCAGCAAAATGATCGGGGCGATCAAGGAATACGCGAAGCAGGACGGGTATCAATCCATTCGGCTGGAGGTATTTCGGGGCAATGATCCGGCAAGGCGCCTGTATGAAAAAAATGATTTTGCTTTTGTTGATACGGTAGATATCGGAGACAGCATTTATCGGCAGCTCGGAATCAAAGACGTCAATATCTTCGACCTTTACGAGTTCGTTTTATAATACAAAAATTATTTTTCTGCTGCTCGTAAAAACATTCTGCTGATGCAGATTGGCTGAGACCCACAAAAAAACCAGCCTGCGGTTTGTTCTCTTCACCGCAGGCTGGTTTTTTATATAAGGAAAGAAATTACTTTTTCGCGGAATAGGCATAAGTGAATTTTGCGTCATGTGTATACAGGTTCTTGTAGATCGCGGCGGCGCGTTCCCTGTAGAATTCCATGGTCTCGCCGGAAGCCTCCAGTTGTGCCATCGCTCCCGCGCTCTGTGCCTTTTCAGTGATTTTTTTCAAATCATCAGGCGTGCCCTTTACCCATTTTTCCTGGCGGTTCTGGTAGCTCTTCTTTTTACTATCGGGAGCCTTTGCCAGCAGCTTCTTGTAGCCGGAATCGATTTCCGTCTGCCAGAGCTTTGTGTACTTTTCATTGACCTTGATCATGTCGGCGGTAGAGGTAGCCTTTTCCATCTCGGCCAGATACGCCTTGTCGATCGGGTTGTTTACGAACAGCTTGTTGAACTCTTTGTTGCTCGTAACGATATTCTTCAAAGAGGTCGCCTTATCATCCGGGCCGGACGACGCCGCAGACGATGTGCCGGACGACGACGATGCTGCCGAAGACGGGGAACTGGACGACGCTTTTGACGGCGCCTGAGATTCCGGCGCAGACAGCGTCGGTTCCGACGCGAGGGACGATGTGTCCTCCGGAGTCTTATTACACCCAAAAAATACCGAAAAAACCATTATCGAAGCGATCAGCAATGATGCTGTTTTCATTTTCTTCATCACCATGACATCCTTTCCAAAGTAAATTTCCAAACGCTTCTCGTTTTGGTGGCAAATTTACTTTACCATAACATCCTCTATCTTGCAATCACACAAACCTGAAAAAAATCTTACTAGAATCTTAAGCTACAAATGGAGCGCCAAAACCAGCATTGGTTCCAGCTGTTGATAGATCGGCTCAAATTGTTCAATCGGCAGCGGATTTTCGCCCATGCCAACCTCCACCGTGAACGCGGGGCGCCGCAGGCAGTCGATAAACCAGTCCTTAAAGCCGCCGCCCACTGCCAGACCCTCCGGCTTTGCCACCTGGTATCTCGCCGCGTCGGCCATCCTTTGCGCCATCTCCAGCGAGCAGGGTGGGGTATGTTCTCCAAAATCATAATAAATCACTTCGCCCTGGCTGTGAAACGCCAGCGCCTGGCAAAAGCAATGCCGTCGGCACAGATGGGTCATCGCGGCGGTTTCCGGTTCGCTTTCCGGGCAGGGTCCGCCATAGCGCGTAGGACCGGGCCCAGTGATGCCGGATTCAATCTCCAGCTCGCGCAGTTCACACCATCCGGCATCAAAATTGTGGTTGATGTCTACGCCGCGGGCGTTGGCCTGCCACCGCTTTTCCGGATTGCACAGCTGAATCGCCACTCCGTCGGGATTCACGCAGGGAATGATGCAAAGCCCTCGTTTCTGCAGCAGCGCTGTCACGTCTTCGCCGGCCAGCGGTACGTGGTCACGCAGCGCCTCACATAATCCGCGGGCAAACCGCAGCAAAATCATCGTGGTGATCCATTCCATTCCGTGAAACGCGCCCGCAAACAGTACCCTTTCCGCAGAGGTACCGACCGAAAACGAAAAAATCTGCCGGCTGCACACGCTGCATCCAATTGAACCCACCCTCGCAAACGGAAATCTTCCCAGCTCCTGCATTTGCTGCTTTAAAATACAATAATCCGGCGGCATGAGCTGCTGCTCCATCGTATGACCCCCTTTTTTCTGGTAATTCCAGTATAAGCGACGCTCCGCCAAAAACTTTGTCGCAGGCAGGCCGATCAGATTTGATTCTATGGAAAAGATCCGCTATAATAAAAAGAAAGTTCTTCGCGGCTGAGAGAGCATGATAAGCACATGTATCAAGTGTTTTTTAAAAAGGATCTTCGCAGCCATTATCATGCTATCATCAATAGAAAGTACAGGCGCCAAACAGGCTATGGAGGGATTCATCAATGAAGCTTTCAGAAAAAACCTTACAGCAGGAATATCGCTATCGGGGCAAAATCGTCAATCTGCGGGTTGACCAGGCTCTGCTCGAAAATGGCGCCACCGCGCTGCGCGAGGTAGTGGAGCATCCGGGCGGCGTATGCGTCGGCGCGCTGACGGAGAAAAATGAGCTGCTGTTTGTACGGCAGTTCCGCTACCCTTACGGAGAGGTGGTAACGGAGCTCCCCGCCGGAAAGCTGGAACGCGGAGAAGACCCTTTGGAAGCCGGGAAACGGGAGCTGCTGGAGGAAACGGGAGTCATTGGAAAGGATTACCAGTTTCTGGGTGATTTATACCCGTCGCCGGGCTACTGCGATGAAATTATCCGGCTTTATTTCTGCCGTGTGGATACCATCGGGCAGAGCCGCCCGGATGAGGGCGAGTTCTTGGAGGCGGAGCGCATTCCGCTGGAGCAGGCCGTACAGCTGGTGCTGGAAAACAAGCTGCCCGACGCGAAAACCCAGACGATTATTTTAAAGATCGATGCGCTGCTGCGCGCCGGAAAACTATCATACCAATCTAAAATCGAAAGCTGAAAGGTCAAGCCTGTTTTCCCCGCCTTCGGCGGGGAAAACAGGCGATTCACAATTCCATTCTTTTATATAGAGACCTTCATCAAACAAAAAAGTTTTCCACGAAACCCGGGTAATTCGTGGAAAACTTTTTCGTTTCTTTATTCTGTTTCGCTTCTATCGCAGAAAAAACTGCAAGGAATTGCTACGTCTGCGTTTTGCTTGCCGTATTTAAGCAGATTGTGTTTCAAACACATTCGCTACCTTCCGCAGCCACTTTGTGATCTCGATATGCTGGGGACAGCTCTGCTCACACTTCTTGCACCCGATGCAATCCGAGGCTTTGCCGAAGGTTTTGGTCATGTTGGTATAGTACAGCTCGTTGATCGTCCACCGGTTGGGATCACCGGTGCGGAGTTTCTCACGGTTATCCATATTATACATGGAAAAGTATTTGGGAATCGCAATGTTCTTGGGACACCCTTTCACACAGTATTCGCAGGCCGTACAGGGGATCGCGATCGTTTCCTGAATGGATTTGACCACCTGATGCAAAAGTGCCTGCTCGTCCTCGCTCAGCGGCTCGAAATTCTGCATATAGCCCGTGTTGTCGAGCAGCTGCTCCATGTTGGACATTCCGCTCAGCACCATCATTACACCCTCCAGGCCGGCGGCAAAACGAATAGCCCACGACGGCAGCGACTGCTCCGGTTGATGCTCCTTTAAAAGCTGCTCCGCCCGCTCCGGCAGCGCGGCAAGCATTCCACCCTTCACAGGCTCCATGACGATGACCGGCTTGCCGTGCTTTCGCGCTACCTCCCAGCACCGACGTGACTGGACGCTCTGGCTTTCCCAGTCCATATAGTTGATCTGCAGCTGAACAAACTCAGTCTCTGGGTGCGCGGTCAAAATTTCATCCAGCAGCTCCGGCGTATCGTGGAAGGAAAATCCCATATGACGGATTTTCCCTTCTTCCTTTTTCTTTTGGACAAACGCAAAGCTGTCGAACCGTTTGACCGCCTCATAATAGGATACGTTCAAATTGTGCAGCAGATAATAATCAAAATACTCCACGCCGCAGTTTTCCAGCTGTTCCTCAAAAATCCGCTCCTGATCGCCCTCGTTTTTCAGGAACATGGACGGCAGCTTTGTCGCAAGAGTAAATTTGCTTCTGTCGTGCCGTTTCACCAGCGTTTCGCGGATTGCCTTTTCACTTTGCCCGCCGTGATACATATAAGCCGTATCGAAATAAGTAAAGCCTCTCTCCAGAAAAGCGTCCACCATCTGATTCACAGCGTCCAGGTCGATGCTGGCCGGATCGTTTTGGTCCTTCAGAGGCAAGCGCATTAATCCAAAGCCCAGTTTTTTTGTAGCCATACGAACAACCCCCTGTTGATTTTCTGATTCCAAGGAGGAAGGCGCACCGGAACACCGTGCCTGTCTTCCGCCTGTTTTTGTGATTGTAACCTCAGTATACTATATAGAGTGTACTCTAAGTCAAGTATTGTGAAAAAGGAATTTTGCGATGGGCTGAGCCTGTACGCCCATCGCGCAGCGGCAGACGAAAGAGCCGCGGGAATGATCCCGCGGCTCTTCCTGTAGGAGAAATTTTTAGAATGGCTGTTTTGAACCATGAAAAGGAATCGGCTTATGTTAGAATCATCGGCCCGATAAACGCCCAGATCAGGATGAACACCACAACGGTCCCCGAAGCGATCCACGAGGCCTGGAGCATCTCTTTGGTGTTGTTGGAGTGCGCGATGCCAAGCTGGCCGATCATATTGGTGGTGGGGTACACGGAGCCGGTCAGGCGGGTTGCCGCCAGAATCGAGATTGCGAACATGCTCATCGGCAGGCCCGCAGAGATTGCCGCCGCGCCGAACATCTCGGCGATGATCTTGATTTCCGCCACGGCTGCCGCTTCAATCCCGAAGCCGCCGACAACGGACGCGATCAGCATGACCGCAGTGGGGCTGTCGCCCGCGACATTGCCCAGCAGATTCGAAAGCGCGTCAAAGCCGCCGCCAAGCGTTACCAGGTTCAGCAGGACATCGATGGTGACGAACACAACAAACATATGCGCCTGGCTCGCGATGCCCTTACACAATGAGCCAACGGCATGGTCGATGTCGATGCGCGCGAACAAGCTGATGACAACCGCCAGCAGGATCATCACGATCAGAGCGTAGTTGGTTCCCTGCTTGGTCATGATTCCGTACGCGACCAGCAGCACAAAGGAAGCCAAAAACGCGATGGTGGTCAGGCGCTCTTTGGGGGTGATCACGATATCGTCCAGATTCGTGATGCCGTCGCCAAGCTCATATTTTTCTTTGCCCTCGGTGCGCTTCTGGGTACGCTTTACCGCAAACCACATGCCGCCCAGCCAGAAAAGGGAGAATGGAATCGCCGCGCCGATCATCAGCTGGCCGTAAGAAAGGTTTGTCACTTCCATCGTGATGAGGGTCACGCCGGTCAGCGGCCCTAACATCAGGCCGATTTCACCGGATACCTTAAACAGAGCTGCCACCACGGTAGGGGTGATGCCGAGCGACGCCATAACCGGGATCATGATGGGGGCGATGACCGCATTACCGCCGCCGAGTGTTCCCAGCAGGCCGCAGATGAGAATGGAACAGATGATCAGTGCGATTTTTGCCTTCGTCTGCGTGTTCACGCCGATGCCCTTGACGATCCAGTACACCAGCGTGTGGGTGACTCTGGTTTCCGTCATCAGCACACCAAGCCCGGCGCCGGTCATGATGATGACACCGATCAGCGCCGTGGTCGAGCCAAGGCTTTGCGCAAAGGCTGCGGCCAGCATTTTCAGGTCCTGGCCCATCATGATTGCCGCGATGGCAATACCCACGATGATACCAGAGGTGTTGTCTTTCCCCATGAACACCATTACGATGTAAATGACCAGGGGAATCAGTGCCAGCAGGGATGGGGCGGAAAACAGTGCCCAACTACCCATTTCCATAAAATATACCTCCTTCTATTCTGATGCCATATCGGCAATGGATGGAATGAGAAAAAGCAGGATGGTCGCTTTCAAACCATGTTAACAATGGATAGGGTTCTGAAACGAACAGAACGCTTCTTTACCGCAATACCATATTTATGTTGTGTGCAGAAGAATTTTTCCGGATTTGGAAGCGGTGCGTTCACCATTTTTCAGGGCCGGAACGCCGCCGACAATCACATGGGTAATCCCTGCCGGCTTTTGAATGGAATCGAGATAGGTACAGCGATCCTCTACGGCGTTTTCGTCAAAAACGGTAATATCCGCCGCCTTGCCCGGCGCGATCACGCCGCGGTCGGTAAGGCCGAGGATTTCTGCAGACAGTCCGGTCATCTTGTATACCGCGTCCTCCAGCGGCATCAGCCGATGCTCTCGCACCGTCTGGAGGAAACGGGGGAAGGTGCCATAGCTGCGTGGGTGCACCTTCACATCCATTACAGCGCTGTCGAACGGATAGTTGACGCCGTCGCTGCCCACCGCGATACGCATATCCTTCATAATACGGAGCATATCCTCCTGGTTCAGACAGAAATAGTTGCAGGCCACGGTGCCCTGGCTCTTTACCAGGCAGCGGGCCGCCGCTTCCTCGGGCGGGCAGCCCAGAAGCTTTGAAAGCTCTGCCAGATTTCTGCCGTTGGCTTCGGGCATACGGTCCATGGTAGAAACGATCATCACCGCCTCGGCTCCACCGCGATTCTCCATTTCGGCGCGGATTTCGGAAAGAAGCTGGGGAGTCGGCTCCACAAGCCGCTCCACCAGCCTTTGCACGCCGCCGTCGAACGCCCACTTGGGGCAAAGCGCCGTTAAACTGGTGGATGTGGCGGTGTACGGGTACTGGTCGCAGGTGATGGTAAGGCCCTCTGCGCGGGCATCCTCCAGTTTTTGGAGCAGCTCTTCCGCGCGCCCCCACTGCGGTTTTCCCATCAGCTTCAAATGTGAAATCTGCAGGTGTACGCCGGAGCGGCGGGTCATCTCGAGCATTTCGTCCACGGCCTCAAAGATCCGCGGGCCCTCACTGCGCATATGTACCGAAACAATGCCGTTGTGACGTTTTACGACCTTGGCCAGGGCCGCCATTTCATCTAGCTTGCCAAAGCTGCTCGGCGGGTAAATCAGCCCCAGCGACATGCCGAATGCACCTCGCTCCATCTCGCGGTCGAGCACCTGCTCCATCTGTTCCAGCTCCGCCGGTTCGGGATCGCGTAGTCCAAAGCCCATTACGCTGCCGCGCAGCGTACCGTGGCCAATGAGCATGCCGTAGTTGATCGACGGCGGCGCCTGTTCGGCCCGTTTGGCCACATCCGAAACAGAATCCTCGCGCAGCTCAAGGGCTCCCATCGGGACTGCCAGAGCCCCCTGATAATAGCGATTGATTTCTTCGCGGTACCGGTCGTTGCTCGGGATGGTGGAAATCCCGCAGTTGCCGGTAATTTCGAGCGTCACCCCCTGGAACAGCTTTGCCTGCGGCTCAAAATCCTGAATCAGCGGGCTTGCGTCGGAGTGCGTGTGAATATCGATAAACCCGGGCGCGACAATTTGCCCCTGTACATCCAGCACTTCCTTTGCTTCGCCCTCGAACCGCTCGCAGACAGCTACGATCACCCCGTCCTCCATGCAGATATCCGCCCACTTCGGTTTGGCACGCGTACCGTCTGCCAGTATCCCGTTCTTGATCACCAGATCATACAAAACCAAAACACCTCCTGTCAATTGTTTGGCGTCGGGCTTTCGCACCGCACGCCTGATCCCGCACAAGCAAGCTTATTAAAAAAGGCTAAGCTCTATTCCTTGCCGGGTTGGATGGTCCAATGTTCCCTCAGGCATCGAAAATTTTGTCTTGCTTTGTGCCGTGGGGTTATTATCATGGCGGCATGCCAGGATATTCCAAATAAGAACGCAAAAGGACCCTAACAGTTACAAAATAAATTGCAACGCATTAGGATCCTTTTTACTTTGAAACCGGGGGAAACCCGATCTCTGTAAATCAAATCATTTGCCTTTTTCAGTCATGATTTAGTTGTGTGTGGTTTGCCGTCCATCCGAAAAAACTCAAACCGAAAAGGTTGTTTCGGACTCCTCATTCCGAATGGGCGGCAGGAGCGTGGAAAAAATTTTTCAATAGAAGTCTTGCATATATTAATACCACAGTTGAATCACGCCGTCAATACTTAATCAATCATTTCGTATGAAGTATCAATAAATTATTGTTAAGCTTCAAAATATAACGCATTTTATCTAAAAAAATCAATATTATTAATCACAACTAACTTTATGACTAATCTATGAATGAATTTTACATTTCTGTAACTTTCATTTCGCGTGCTGACAGCGCTGTTCAGAATGCCCTGTGCGGCGATTGACTTTGCCCCTTTCATATGCTACCCTAAAAGCAGTTTAGGCCCGTAAAGCGTTCACAGGCGGCCATTTGAAAGGCAGGGAACAGGATGAAAAAAACCAACGGCCTGGTATACGTAACCGGGGTGGCAAGACCTACGCCGGAAAATCCGATTGCCGTTAATTACGACCGGCTTCTGGTGATTTTGATCTTTGAACCGGAAACCGGCGAGATCGTAGACGCAGAGGTAAACATGATCTGCAGTACCACCCGCAATTTTATAAAAAGCCTGCTCGTCGGCTACTGTTTGTATTCAGACATTCCGCAGATCATGGAAAATATTCAAAGCCGGTACTGGGGCCTTTCCCGCCGCGCGCTGATCGTATGCATGAAGGACGCGCTGGCAAAAGTGACCGACCGGCTGCGGCAGATGGGCCGTGAGGATCTTTTAAAAGGGAACGAAGGAAAGAAGGGAATCGTTGTGCAGCACAGAGAAGACACGATCTGCGTAGTGGGTTTTTCCAAAGCCGTCAATAAGAACCCTATTGTCATCGGCAACCAGCTTCTGATCGGCTCATTCCTGATCAAAACGACCACCGGTGAGATTCTGGACGTGCAGTTCAACACCATCTGTCCCAAAACCTCTGAATTTTTATCGCACCTGATTCTGGGCCTGAGCTTTTACACAGAGCTGGAGGAGATGATTCGGCGGATTCAGGACCAGTACTGGGAGGATTCCAACCGCGCAGTGATTACGATTCTGCGGGACGCGAACAATAAAGTGCTCAACTGGAAGCTGGAAAACGAAAAGAAGCGAGCAGGGCTCTCTGTGGATTCAACCCGCTGATAGAGATTTGCATGCAGACAGAAATACATCCGGATGTTCATAGTGAATATCGTGCCCGGACTTTCTATTGATTCTCTTGCAATTTGCGACCATGCTCTGAATCTGGTTGGCATCCTCATCGGTGTTGGCCGCATATAAGACGCCATCCTTTCCGTACTGTGTATTCGCCTTGAGATAGAGCACAGGGCACTTGATGCTCCTGAGAATGCTTTCCTGATCGATTCCCTCCAACCATGAGCCATCGTAAAACGTATCGCCAAATTTCGGATCATAGTTGTCCATATACAGCAGCATACGCAGCCATGTGTGCGGAACCCAGGAAATTTTAATCGGCTGGTCGGGATTTTGCTGTCTGTATTTTATTGCAGATCGAACGATTTTCCCCTGCAGACCCCCAAACAGGGAAAGAAGATAGCTGTTTTTCAGATAATAGAGGGGATAATCCGTGATGTCATCCTGACGTAAAAAGCTGTGTGTGATAACATATCCGTCATGCCAGGCAAATGCGCCTTTTCTCTCCTGTATCTCCTCCGGCGTAACACGGAAAAACGGAGGATCTTCCAGTATAAGCCCTTTGACCCATTCAGGCGCATTTGCCGCAATCCAGGCCGCAAGAATCCCACCGGAAGAGTGGCCGGAAAGATAACAGCTCTCTTTCACGACATTCTCTATAAACCAAAGGAACGCTTGCCCGTTTACCCGGCAGGAATACAAATTCGCGTTGTGGCTCGACTGCCCATGGCCGTAACAATCCGCTGCAAAAACATGAAACGATTTTGAAAGCTCCGGCAGTACGGTATCATAATTTTCCCACGCAACCGATTGCCCGTGAATCAAAAGCAGTGCCGGGCCGTTTTTAGGGCCTTCGCCGTAATTGATTACGGAGCCATCCGGAAGCGTAATCCGCTTTTCTTCAAAGCCCGCTTGCCATACTTTTTTCATAAGCCCTTCATCATAATGAAGATTATTGTGAAAATACCTGCTCACACCTAGGCCAGCCGCAGCAATCGTGAAAAAAGCCCCTACGACAGGTGTTTTTTTGCCTCTCTTTATTTTCCCAATCATTTTTCTTTCCTTCCTCAATGTTTGCCAGGCCTCGCAGTCATAAGCAGACATTTTGATCATATTATAAAAAATTTTGCTCTTACAATTTCAGATTTCCTTTGCATAGCTCCTATTTTATCCAATTTCAAGTGCTTTATCTATCGCTGGTATTTCATGATCGCTTTTTGTTAGCTCCTATCACAATACAGCTTTTTCTCTCTTCTTCGGAGAGAAAAGCATAAAGCGCCTGTTCCAGCAGAAAAGTTGGAACAGGCGCTTCTTTTTGTGCGCCCCGGTTTTTATTTGGGGGCGCTTTTTGCTTTATTCTTCCTCAGGAACATCCTCGTCCTCGGGAGCCGCCTCGTCGAGAACCTCTTCTTCCACCAGGTCTTCAGCGCTTTCGGCGGAACCGTCGTCCTCAATCAGGGAATCGTCGGTTTCTTCCTCATCGTCGTGGGGTGCTCTGGCCAGAGTGACCACGCGGTTCTCCACGCCGTTCACACGCATGACACGCACACCCTTGCTCGGGCGGGCACAGACGCGGATCGACGCCGCATGGATGCGGATGATGACGCCGTCGGAAGAAATGATAATCACGTCGTCGTCGGGGTCAACCACCTTGATGGAAGCCACGTCGCCGTATTTCTCCACGTGATAGTTCAGCAGACCCTTACCGCCGCGGGACTGCGTGCGGTAATCGGTGATGGGGGAAAGACGCCCATAGCCGGTTTCGGAAACAGTGAGCACCAATCCACCCTCGCGGATGGTGGAAAGCCCGGTAACGCAGTCGCCTTCCTTCAGCGTAATGGCCTTCACACCGCGGGCTGTACGGCCCATAGCGCGGACATCCGTTTCGCGGAAGCGGATAGACATACCCTTTTTCGTTGCAACAAGCATTTCGCGGTTGCCGTCGGTACGGCGAACCCAGCTCAGCGAATCGCCCTCGTCGAGATCGATGGCGATCACGCCGCCCTTGCGGGCTGTATTGTAAGCACTGAGCACGGTGCGCTTGATGATGCCGTTTTTCGTGACCATGACAAGGTAGCTTTCCTCGTCAAACTCCGGCACACGAACCATCGAGGTGACGCTTTCACCGGAGGAAAGCGGCAGCAGGTTCGCAATATTGATTCCCTTGCTGGTGCGGGAACCCTCCGGAACCTCGTAGCATTTCAGGCGGTACACACGGCCCAGATTCGAGAAGAACAGCACGTAGTCGTGGCTGTTGATGATGAACATTTCGGTCGCCACATCCTCCTCGCGGCGGGTCATGCCCGAAACACCGCGGCCGCCGCGGCGCTGAATGTGATACGTATCCACCTTCTGGCGCTTGACGTAGCCGAAGTTTGTCATGGTCAGAACGCACTCTTCCTGCGGAATCAGGTCTTCAATATCGACCTCGCCGCTGATCGTCGCAATTTCGGTGCGGCGTTCGTCGCCGAATTCGGCTTTGACTGCCAAAGCCTCTTCCTTGATGATGGCGAGCTGACGCGGTACATTCGCCAGAATATCTTCCAGATCGGCAATCTTGACCATCAGCGCGGCAAGCTCGTCCTCCAGCTTCTGGCGCTCGAGACCGGTCAGGCGGCCCAGCGGCATCTGTACGATGGCCTGGGTCTGGATGTCGTCCAGCTCAAAGCGCTCCGTCAGGCGCTCTTTCGCCATCGGGATGGACTTGGAGCTGCGGATGATGGAAATAACCTCGTCGATATTATCGATGGCAATCTGCAGACCGCGCAGAATATGGGCACGCTCCTGCGCCTTGCGCAGCTCGAACTGCGTGCGGCGCACAATGACGCTCTCCTGAAAACGGACATATTCCTGCAGGATTTCCTTGAGTGTCAGGGTCTTCGGCTCGCCGTCCACGATCGCGAGCATGATGACGCCGAAGGTGGTCTGCATCTGGGTGTAGGTATACAGGTGGTTCAGCACGATCTGCGGCGACGCGTCGCGCTTGACGTCGATCACGACGTGCATGCCGTTGCGGTCGGAGTGGTCTTCAATATTCGAGATACCCTCGATCCGCTTGTCCTTCACCAGATCGGCGATGGTTTCAATCAGCCGGGCCTTATTGACCTGATACGGCAACTCGGAAATAACGATCTTGAAGCGGCCGTTCTTTTCCTCTTCGATCTCGGCGCGGGCGCGCACGATGATGCGGCCGCGGCCGGTACCATATGCCGCGCGGATTCCGCTGCGGCCCATGATGATGCCGCCGGTGGGGAAGTCCGGCCCCTTGATGTGCTCCATGAGCTCTTCCATCGTCGCGTCGGGATTATCGATCAGCGCACACAGGCCGTCGATCACCTCGCACATGTTATGGGGCGGAATGTTCGTCGCCATGCCGACGGCGATACCGGTAGAGCCGTTGATCAGAATATTCGGGAACCGAACAGGCAGAACGACAGGCTCTTTCAAACGGTCGTCGTAGTTCGGACGGAAATCGACCGTGTCTTTTTCAATATCGGTGAGCATGCGCACGGCGGGCTTGCCGAGACGCGCCTCGGTATAACGGTAGGCAGCAGGCGGGTCACCGTCCACAGAGCCGAAGTTTCCGTGACCGTCTACCAGCATGTAGCGCATCGAGAAATCCTGTGCCAGACGCACCAGAGCGTCGTAAACCGACGCATCACCGTGCGGATGATACCTAGCCAGCACGGCGCCGACCGTATCCGCGCATTTGCGGTAGCCCTTTTCCGGCATCAGGCCGTTTTCAAACATGGTGTACAGAATTCTTCTGTGCACCGGCTTGAGGCCATCGCGCACATCGGGCAGCGCACGCGATATAATTACCGACATGGAATAATCCAGAAAGGATTGTTTCATCTCTTTTTCCAGGTCAACGTTAATCACCCGGTTTGTTTGCATTTCCTCCATTTATCGGACACCTTCCCGCTTGTAATTTTCGTTCCGTTTCAAAAGCTCCCGAACCTTCACCAGGTCCCAGGGGGGCAGCGCCCGCTTGGGCAGAACCCAAAGCTCGTTTTGTCCTGTATATAGTAAAAACATCTTTCCATCCTCATACACCTGGTACAGGTACGAATAGGGCAGCTGAACCCGGTACCGGTCTGTCTGGATGGACATGGTTTCTTCGTCAAATATCATTGTCTGGGCCAGCATGCGCTCCCCGTGCGTATCGTAGTACCGCTGCGCCTGATGCCGGATCAGCGCGGGCTGCCAGCTATCGATGGCAAAGCCGATCGCCGTGCCCAGCAGCACCATCAGGGTGGAAAGGATCCGGCTGTACCCGTTCACCGCGAAAAAGACACGCAGTACAATGCCGGTAACTACCAACAGAAACCCGGCCCAGCGAAGAAAATGAATTTCTGCCGAACGGCAGGCCGCACGCGCCGCAGCCTGCTTGCTGTTTACATAATCCTCCCGGGTCATCAGAAAGCTGACCACCGCCTGGTGGCCGCCCTGCTCCCGCCGGGTCATCGGAATCTCCCGCCGTTTTCCAGGTGGCAGCGCCCGGCAAACGTACTCCTCAGGTGTGCGCTCAGGCGCTCAGCCTGCTCGGGGGAAAGCACGCTTTTTTTCAGAATCAGCAGCGGACGGGAGATGCCGCCCCAAAGCACATAATACGCGTGCCCTTCCACACAGCCGGAAAAATCGGTCCAGAATTCACTCAGCGTTTCCGCATCGTTTTCCAGCACAATTCCGTTCTGATAAACCGAAATCTTGCCGGGAAGGCGCAGCAGCCTGCTGCTGCAGAACTGCAGCACCGAGCCGTGAAGACGCCGGCGTGGCTGCTCCCGCCAGAAATACAGCGCGAGCGCTAAAAAGAATACAATCGCACAAATCGGAACAACCGCCGTGGCGAACTGTGACAAATACCACGGGATCGCCGACGCTACCAGCACGGCGGCGCAAATACAGATGCCCGCCCGCACCCAGTACCGGCGAAAAGGGAACAGAGTATTTTCATACAGCAAAGCCGCCTGTGCGTAATCTTCCGCACTGAGCTGCTGCTCCAGAACCAAAACCGGGGCCTCGCGTGAAAGCTCCGCCATTTTCGCCGCCTCCTTTTCCAAAAATCAAATCTTTAACCAGATGATTTTGTTCATTCATATTTCTGCGTGCCGGCTGTGAGGATCGCAAGCACATCCGCACGGATCGCCGGGTCGATGCTGCGCTGGGGAATTACCAGGCTGCGCCCTTCACTGTGCAGCAGGATCAGCTGCTGGGTCAAATCCATCTTTGCCGTATCGTCCAGCGGTATGTTCCAGTGGTTGGTTCCCACCGCAATGGCAACCTCATCCGGATAAACAGCCACATTGACCTCTTCTCCCGTTGTCAGCTGTTTTGCCATTCCGTTCATGCGCAAACGCGGCGAAATCCAGACGAAAAAGCCTGCCAGTGCGCCCAGAAGCGCAATCCGGAGCAGCCGTCCGCCTTCCTCCGGCATAGCGATTCCCAGAACCAGGCAAACCACAACCACAGCGCCGACCAGCATCAGCCAGCGGATCTTCTTTTTGTAAGCGGGGCTATGACTCTCCTGTCGTCTGAGCGCCTCGTAAAATTCCTCGCGCCGAAGAACAAATGAAAAGCGCACACCTGTCTGCTGCTCCTCATACTCAGCGGCATCTTCATCCGCCACCAGGTTCAGCGTTTGAGAATTGCCCGGCTGCGAAGATTCCGGAGCTTCTTCCTGTTCCGCCTGATCGATCTCATTTGGCTGTGTTCGATGATTGTCGTCCATCTCTGATTTTCCTCCCGATTTTTGTTTGGCCGGTGCCCAAGCCGGGCGCCAGCAGGTTAAATATCCAGATTTGAAACAAATCTGGCGTTCTGCTCAATAAACAGTCTGCGGGGCTCCACTTTGTCGCCCATCAGAATGGTGAAGGTTTCGTCCGCTGCCGCGGCATCCTCCATCTCTACCTTGAGCATGGTACGGGTTTCCGGGTCCATGGTGGTCTCCCACAGCTGCTGGGCATCCATTTCACCAAGACCTTTATAGCGCTGAATATCATAGTTGGTACCGCCAAGCTCTGCCATAATGGCATCGCGCTGCTTATCGGAGTACGCATACCGGTGATTTTTTCCCCGGGTAATACGGTACAGCGGCGGCTGTGCCAGATAGATGTGGCCCTGCTCCACCAGCGGCCGCATAAAGCGGAAGAAAAAGGTGAGCAGCAACGTACGGATATGCGAGCCGTCGACATCGGCATCGGCCATGATGATGATCTTGCCGTACCGAAGCTTGCTCAGATCGAATTCCTCGCCAAGGCCGCAGCCGAGCGCGGTGACAACGGGCATCAGCTTTTCGTTGCCGTACACCTTGTCAAGGCGGGCCTTCTCCACGTTGAGCATCTTGCCCCAAAGGGGAAGAATCGCCTGGAATTTACGGTCGCGTCCGCCCTTGGCGGAGCCGCCCGCGGAGTCTCCCTCAACGATGTAAATTTCGGTTTCTTCCGGGTTGCGGGACTGACAGTCCGCAAGCTTACCGGGGAGTGCGGCGGATTCGAGCGCCGATTTGCGGCGAACCAGCTCCCTTGCCTTTTTGGCAGCCTCACGCGCTCTGGCGGCGGATAACGCCTTCTCAAAAATCGCGCGCGCGACGGAGGGGTTCTCCTCAAGATAGGTCGTCAGCTTATCGCTCATCATCTGCGAAACAAGACCGGCAATTTCCGTATTGCCAAGCCGCGCCTTCGTCTGGCCTTCGAACTGTGCTTCTTTCAGCTTGACGCTGATGATGACCGTCAGGCCCTCGCGCACATCCTCGCCGGAAAGATTTTTATCGTTTTCCTTTAGGATATTATATTTGCGGGCGTAGTCGTTCATGATTCTGGTTAAAGCACGCTTAAATCCGTCCTCATGCGTACCGCCGTCCGTGGTGTGAATATTGTTCGCGAACGACAGCATCAGCTCATTGTAGCTGTTGTTGTACTGCATCGCCACTTCGGCAGTGGCATTGTCGTCGGCCGCGACGGCGTCAAAGTAGATCACGTTCTCGTGAATGACCTCAAGGGAACGCTTTTTGTTCAGGTACTCGACAAAGCTGCGGATACCGCCTTCGTACTGGTACACATTGTGAACCAGGTGCTCCGGGTTACGGTCGTCGTCCAGCTCAATGTGAATGCCGGCATTCAAAAAGGCCTGTTCACGCAGACGATTCTGCAGAATATCGTATTCGAATTCGATGCTTTCCTGAAAAATTTCCGAATCCGGCTGAAAACGCACCACTGTACCGGTGTGATCGCTGTCACCCGTTCTCGTCAGCTCCGTCACAGCCACACCGCGCTCAAAACGCTGGCTGTAAACGCCGTCTTCGGTGAAGACTTCAACCTCCAGCCATTGGGAAAGCGCGTTTACCACCGACGCGCCGACGCCGTGCAGGCCGCCGGATACCTTGTATCCGCCGCCGCCGAATTTGCCGCCGGCATGCAGGATGGTAAATACGACCGTAACCGCAGAGATACCCGTTTTATGCTCGATTCCCACAGGAATACCGCGGCCGTTGTCCTCAACGCTGATGATGTTGCCCGGCAGAATCTTGACGATGATGCGATCGCAGAAGCCGGCCAGCGCCTCATCGATGGCGTTGTCCACAATTTCGTACACCAAATGATGCAGACCGCGCGGCCCGGTGGAACCGATGTACATACCGGGGCGTTTCCGGACTGCTTCGAGGCCTTCGAGAACCTGTATTTGATTTTCGTCGTAATTTTGGTCAGTTTGAGTGATTTCGCTAAACTCCAAGTAGAACCCTCCTATATATCAACAGATTGTAATCAGTTAAAAGCGTCTGAAAGAATGATTTTCATCGGGACCCTGACCGGAACGATTGCCCGGAGGATACGGCGGCGGTGTACCGGGCCGCGGCGGAGCCGGGGGCCGCTTGCGCATTCCCGGCTTTCTCAGCCGGACAAGGAACGGGGCGGCGAGAAAGAACAGAGCATAGGGGAGCGCCATGAGCAGCACCCCGTAAAACGGCAGGCCGCCGGTGACCAGGCGGAGCACCAGAAATACCACAACCGAGATGACCACTGCGATAGAGCCGAACATCGGCGCCGCGGTACTCAAAAACACACCGGAAAATCCGCCGCAGTTCGGGCAGCGGTATTCTCCCTCCTGCTTTAAAAACCAAGCTCTCACATAACCGACCTTCTGCCCGCAGTGGGGGCAAACCGGCAATTGCAGCTTCATAGGCCTTCGCCATTCCTTTCCTGTTTTCTTCCGCCCTCCGGCATTTTGCTACACATTCGAAAGGTTTTCCATAAACCTGCTTCGCTTAAGCAGCGTGGTGGAAGAAATCTGCGAAATATAGACCGTTATTTGTTCCGCTCTGTCACAGCAAAGCACAAAGGATTTCGGCATTTCCATACTGACGTTAACCACTTTGCCTTCCTTTTCCGCCTTTGCGAGGTATTCGCGGGTATATTTTGAAATCGTGGAATTTTCAAGATCGAAAATCCCGATGATGTCTTTCGTTTGAATGACGGTGTCCTGCCCCAGGTGGAGATACATAAAACACATCCTTACTGCCGGACGGTCAGCCGTCCCTGCTCCATCTCAAATCTTCCGCCGCCGGAATAGCGGGCTGCTGTTTCGGGGTCGCAGCACGTTAAAAACACCTGCTTTTCCCCAAGCTGATGCAAAAGAAAATCCTGCCGGCCGGAATCAAGCTCACTCATCACATCGTCAAGCAGAATCACCGGCGCTTCCCCGGAAAGAGTCTGCAGAAGCTCCGCCTCCGCCAGCTTTAACGCCAGCACACAAGAGCGCTGCTGGCCCTGCGAGCCGAAACTTCTCGCCTGCCGTTCATCCACCCGGATCTCCAGGTCGTCCCGGTGCGGGCCGACCGTCGTAAAGCCCGCGGAAAGATCTTCCCTGCGGGAGCGACCGAGCAGGTCGAACAAATACTGACGCCACTGCTCCTCTGTCTGCGGCTCTTCGCCGGAAACCGTGCGGTAACAGATAGAAAATCGCTCTCGCGCGCCCGAAATCCCTTCATAAACCCGCCGGGCCGGTTCGGAAAGCAGGCGGACATATTCACTTCGCTCCATAATCAGCCGCGCGCCGCGCTGGGCAAGCTTTTCATCCCAAATTTCAAGCGTATCGAGCAGCTCGGCGTGGCGGGGAATATCTTTCAGCAGCGCGTTTCTCTGTTGAAGCACCCGGTTATACTGGAACAAAAGCTTTGCGTACACCGGGCGAAGCTGGCACAGCGCGCCGTCCAGAAAAGAACGGCG
Source organism: Clostridium sp. MSTE9 (assembly GCF_000277625.1). Lineage (NCBI taxonomy): Bacteria > Bacillati > Bacillota > Clostridia > Eubacteriales > Clostridiaceae > Clostridium > Clostridium sp. MSTE9. Next base: position 32,920 of record NZ_AKFU01000041.1, on the reverse strand, counting down.
CAAAGCGGGGCCGTCTTTTACCAGCGAAAGATGCTCCGGCGAAAAAATCACTGCCCGAAATTTTCCCACCAGCTCCATGACACCGCCATATTGTACACCGTTGATGGCGGCGGAGCGTTTTTTGTTCTGAATCGTCAGAACCGCGCTCTGGTCGCGCTCTTCACTAAAAAAATCGATCTGCAGCCGCGCGGCGTCCTGCCCAAAGGCAATCAGCTCGCTGTCGCGCGAGCCGCGGAACGATCGGCCGCCCGTAAACAGCCATAGCGCTTCGAGCAAATTGGTTTTTCCCTGCGCGTTCTGTCCAAAAATCACATTCATGCGTGGGTCAGGGAGAAACTCCCCCTCACGCAGATTGCGGTAGTGTAAAAACGAAAGCCGGCTGACGATCACAGGGTCTTCACCTCGTAGATATTTCCCTGATATTCCGCCCGGTCGCCCCCGCGCATTTTTTTACCGCGCATGGTGCAAACCTCGCCATTGACCAGAACCTCTCCGTTCTGAACAGCCAGCTTGGCATGGCCGCCGGTTTCCACCGCGCCCGCCAGCTTTAACAGTGCATCCAGACGGATAAACTCCGTATCAATTGAAATAATTTCCATAATTCCTCCTAAGCACTCAAACGCCGCTCTTCAATCGAACCGGCAAAACCAGGAACAAAAAGCTGTTGCCGTCCTTCGGGACGACCTTCATGGGGCTGAGCGCTCCGCTGAGCTGAATTTTTACCTCGTCGCATTCGGTATTGCGCAGCGCATCCAGAAGATACCGGTTGTTAAAGCCCATTTCGAGTGTTCCGCCGGTGCTCTGCGCTTCCAGTTCATCGCTGGCGCGGCCAATCGCCGTGGAGCAGGAGAGCTGAATCCGGCTTTCGTCGAACACGCAGCGCAGCGGGCTTTTCAGGCGGTCTGTAATCAGGAGCGAAACGCGCTCCACGCTGTCGATAAAGGTTCTGGTTTTTACCAGGATCTCTGTTGTGTGGGAAGCCGGAATCGCCGCCCGATAATCGAGGAATTCACCCTCGAGCAGGCGGGAAATCAGCGTATAGCTGCCAATCTGGAACAGGATATGCCTGCGACCGATCGACAACGCCAGATTTTCCTCATTTTCAGGAAGAAGCTTTAATACCTCGGAAAGGGTTTTTCCCGGAACAACAAAACTGGTGTCCTGATCACACGCAATCGGCTCCTCGCGAACCGCAAGACGGTAACCGTCCACAGAAATCAGGCGGATTTGATTTTCACTCAGCTCGAACAGCGTTCCGGTATGTACTGGTTTCATATCGCTTTCAGAAACAGCAAACAGAGTCTGGCGGATCATACTTTTCAAAATCCCATTCGGCACCTCGATCGAGGTTTCGCTCGAAACAGAGGGCAGCTCAGGATATTCTTCCGCCGGAATGCCCGCAATGGAGAATTCGCTGGCTCCGCTGATAATGGAAGCGACGTTCTTTTCATCGACCGAAAGCGAAACATCGTCGCCCGGTAAGCGACGCACAATGTCACCGAACAGACGGGCGGAAAGCACCACGCTGCCTGCTTGCTCAACCTGAGCCGGCAGGGTTGTCGTCATACCCAGCTCCAAATCATAGCCACACAGAAATAAATCAGACCCTTTTGTTTGCAAAAGGATTCCTTCCAGGGCTGGAATGGAGGATTTAGAGGAAACAGCCCGCTGAATATTCAACACTGCTTCCACCAATTCCTTGCGGTCGCATATTATCTTCATCGTTCTTACCACCTTACGTTATTTAGAGTAGAAATGATAGATATGATTTAGCGGTAGTAGTAGGGGATTCTGAAAAGTGGAAAAGCTGTGAGAAGTCAGAAGCACCAAGGAGCAAAGACCATTTTGTTTTCCAGAATCCATTGTGGAGTATTTGTTGAGAGTATTGAGAGATTTTTTGAGTTTTAACAGGCTGTTGAAAACTCTGTGGGGAATGTTGAAAAGAAGTTTAAAAGATTTCACAGAGAAAAATCGAGTTTTCCCCTGATTTGTGGAAAAGTGGAGGTGTTCTCCACTTTTTAGATTATACTATTTGTAATAATACAGTGAGTAATCACACTGTTATCGGTCGCGGATGTTTTTGATGATGTCCTGAACGGTGTCACGCGTTTTCGGATCGCGGCCGATATTCTTTTCGACCTGCTGGATCGCGTAGACTACAGTAGAGTGATCGCGGCCGCCGAACGCCTCGCCGATAGAGGTCATGGGCAGCTGGGTGATCTCGCGCACCACATACATGGCAATCTGCCGCGCGGAGGAGATGTTGGCCGAACGCTTCGGTGAACGAATATCCTCGGGGGAGGTGCCGAACGTGCGGGCCACCTCTTCGATGATTTTTTCGATCGTCATCGGCGCGGGCTGGTGATTGTTGATGATATCGCTGATTGCTGCCTGTGCGGTGGAGATGCTCAGCGCCTCGCCGGCCAGCAGATAGTACGCCTTCATCTTCTTGACGGCGCCCTCAAGCTGACGAATGTTGTTTTTCAGGCGGTTCGCAATATATTCGGCCACGTTGTCGGGCAGATCAATTTCGAGCAGCTCTGCTTTTCTTTTAATGATCGCGATACGCGTTTCAAAATCCGGCGGCTGCACATCGGCGGTCAGGCCCCATTCAAAACGGGTCAGCAGCCGTTCCTCCAGCGTTGCGATATCCTTCGGCGGCCGGTCGGATGTCAGCACGATCTGTTTTTTTGCTTCATACAGCGTATTAAAGGTATGGAAGAACTCTTCCTGTGTCGAATCCTTGCCTGCGATGAACTGAATATCATCCACGAGGAGGATGTCCGCTTTGCGGTAGCGCTGGTGGAACTCGACGGTGGTACCGCGGCGGATCGCTTCGATCAGCTCGTTGGTAAATTCGTCCCCTTTAATATAGATAATGTTCATCTGGGGGTAATTCTTTGAAATTTCGTTGCAGATGGCGTACAGAAGATGCGTTTTGCCAAGGCCCGAGTTTCCGTAAATGAACAGGGGGTTGTACAAAACCGCAGGCTTCGTCGCCACCGCCATGGAGGCCGCGTGCGCGAATTTGTTGGACGGCCCTACGATAAAGGTATCGAAGGTGTACTCATAGTCGTCTTTCGAGAGCGGTACGGCGTCCGGCTTTTTGTTCTGCACCAGCTGTTCGGGGGTACAGAGCTGGATCTGAATGCCTTCGCCGAAGATTTCGTTGAATGCTTCCTGAAGAAGAGAAGTGTAGCACCGGGTCAGAGTTTGAAGGTGAAATTCGTTCGGAACCTCCAGCACGGCAATTCCCTTGTTAAAATCCAGGCTGACAGGGCGGATCCGGTGGATCCAGGTGGTGTAGGCCACCTCTGTGATGCGGGCTTTGCAGAAATCGCAGACAAGGCCCCAGGCTTCGGTAAAGGATTCCATAAAAACAATCATACCTTTCGGTGAGATAAAAAAATAAAGAAAAACCGAGCTGCCGCCTGAACAGATCAGACAAACACAACGTGCGAAATGCAAACTCGGTTATACACGGATAATTAACATAATAATAGCATAAAGATCAAAAATTTTCAAATCATTTTAAACACCTTATCAACAGGATTGTGAAAAACTTTGCGAAAATATTGGCGCTGACTCTGACTTTTCACAACATGTTGGGGTACTGTGGATATTTTTGTTTTTTAAAACCATAGTAAATTTCATCCAGAATGGATAAGATAAGATTTCTATCAAGGGGAAAGCCGCTAAATGAAATATGTTCTTTCTTTTTTTCTACTATTTTCTTGTATTGATCTTTGATCTGCCTGATTAACTGATCCCAATATTGCTACGAGGATGACCTATAATTTTGTTGATGCTTTGACGGCAGCAGCCATAATAGATGAAGTAGATTGGTTAGAAAAAAAATACCATTAAAATTTATAGCAAAATCGCTTTCTTTTTGGGCTGTTGTATGGTATGATGATGCAAAAGCGGAATCGGGCGGATTTGTATTTTTTTATTGACAGTTTGCCTGTGATTAGGCTATAATGCTAAATTGCAAGGTTTGTACCCGAAAGGAGGGTTTTTCATGCTGAGAACTTATCAGCCTAAGAAGCTCCACAGAAAAAAAGAGCATGGGTTCAGAAAGAGAATGTCCGATAGAAACGGCCGCAAAGTTTTGGCGCGCCGCAGGGCCAAGGGAAGAGCGCGTTTGTCTTACTGAAGCTTTGAAAGGGCCACCGCAGTGTGGCCTTTCTTTGTTTTGTTTTTCAGAAAGGCCGGATATGGGGAGGTTGAGGTTTCACAATGAGCGAAATAGTCCCGATTTGTGAAAACAGCAGCTTTCGCCGCGCTTACGCGAAGGGCAAGTCCTTTGTGTCGCCGATTCTGGTCACTTATGTTCTGAAAAATCGCGCGCACTGTATTCGGGTGGGCATTACCACCAGCAAAAAAACGGGAAACGCGGTCAAACGCAACCGTTCCCGCCGCATCATCCGCGAAGCGGCCCGGCAGCTGATGCCGGAGCTTTCGGGTGGGTATGATCTGATTTTTGTGGCGCGGGCGAAAACACCGTTTGTCAAAAGTACGGACATCCTCTGTGATATGCGAAAGCATTTGTCTCAGTCTGGTGTTTTAAAATGAAGCGCATTTTTATTGCAATGATACAGGGGTACCAGAAATGGATTTCCCCAATGAAAAGGCAGCCAAGCTGTCGCTTTGTTCCCACCTGCAGCGCCTACGCGATTCAGGCGATTGAACGGTTTGGTGTGATTCGGGGAACTCTGCTGGCCATTTGGCGTATTCTTCGCTGTAATCCGTTTCACCCCGGGGGATACGATCCCGTTCCGGAGCGGGGAGAAAGTCTGCTCGGCAGACTTTTCAGCAAAAGAAAATAACGGCGTACTGCAATAGTGCTTCGTGCGATTTTGCTGTTTGCCTTTCGTATAGCTCCATCACGTGGCGCTCCCGCACGGGGAGTGCAGATTGAAATTTGATACAGAGAGGTTTTTATATGGTTGGGATAGGCAATTTTTTCGGCAGCTTTCTGGGGTATCTGCTGTGGATTTTTTATCAGCTTTTTAAGAATTATGGCGTAGCGATCATCTTATTTACCATTGTTCTTAAAATCGTGATGTTCCCGTTCTCCATCAATCAGCAAAAATCGATGGCGGCCAACTCGAAGCTTTCTGCAAAGCAAAAAGAGCTGCAGAAAAAATACGGCAACGACCGTGTAAAGATGAACGACGAAATGCAGAAGCTGTATGAAAAAGAGGGGTACAACCCCGCCAGCGGCTGCTTGCCCATGCTGATCCCTTTCCCGATCATGATCGGTTTGTACTACACCGTGATCAATCCTCTTTCGAACGCATTGCACCTTGGGAAAGAGGCCGTAACCCAGGCAGTTTCGATTTTGCAGACTGTTCCCGGCATCAGCGGCTCGTTTACTTACCAGAACGGTTTTTACAATGAAATGGAAATTGTTCGTCATTTCTCCGTACTTCGTCCTTATTTGACGATGTTCACGGATGACGAGCTTTCGAAAATACAGTCGCTCAGCTCCGGCTTTAACTTCTTGGGGCTGAACCTCTTGGGTACCCCCACAGACACCTCGGTTACCAGCTTTTTTGGAAAGCTCGTATCCATGTTCCAGACGAATCTGTGGCTGATTCCCGTTTTGTGCCTTGTTTCTTCTATCATTACTCAGGTAATTACGACTCGTCTGCAGCCTGCAATGCAGCAGCAGCAGGGCTGCATGAAGTGGATGCTGTATGGCCTGCCGGCGATTTCTGCCGTATTTGCCATGTCCGTTCCCGCGGCGGTAGGTTTTTACTGGATTATTTCTACCCTCACCAGCCTGATTCAGGTGCTTTTGGTTCATGCGTTTTTCAGCCCGGCGTCCCTGACTGCAAAGGCGGAGGCACAGCGTGTTGCGCTGCTGGAGCTGGAAGAAGCGGCATTAGAGCCGCTGCCATCGCATCTTCGCCAGTATCCCGGGGAAAAATTCGTTCCTCAGGAGAATCGGAAGGACGAGCAGTCTGCGGTGAAAAAAGAATCCGGCCAGAAAAAGAAGAGCGGAAAATCCACAGGTGGTCAAGACAGCTACCTTGGGAAGAAAAAATAGCGGTTTTCTGATTCAATATTTGGAGGTGCGAAGGTGGTTAAAGAAGCGATTGCAACGGGAGATTCCGTGGAGCAGGCGTTTGAAGAGGCCTGCAAGCTGCTCGGAGTAGAATCACATGAAGCGGAATTTGAAATTTTGGAGCTCCCTGAGAAAAAGAAATTCGGCCTTTTTGGCGGCGCACCCGCGAAAGTACGCGCATTCATCAAATCTGGTCCCGCAGAGGCGGCCGCAGATTACCTCAAACAGGTTCTGGGGCAGATGGGCATTCCCTCGGTAGAGATTACGATCGCCGAGCAGGAGAATGGTGCCCTTTTGACTCTCACCGGCGACGACATCGGCTTTATCATCGGCCACAGAGGAGAAACGCTCGATTCTCTTCAGTATCTTTCCGGCCTGGTGGCAAATCATGTGGAGGATTCTTATTACAGAATCACGCTCGACATTGGAAATTACCGCGAGAAGCGGAAAGAAACACTCGAAGCACTCGGCAAGAAGATGGCTGCAAAAGCACTCAAAACCCAGCGCAACTGCTCCCTTGAGCCCATGAACCCTTACGAGCGCCGCATCATTCACACGGCGGTGCAGGAGGTTGAGGGTGTCAAATCCTGGAGTGAGGGAGAGGATCTGGCACGCCATGTGGTAATTGGGCCCGAAGGCGGCGAGCGCCCCGCGTTCCGCCGGCCGAATGACCGTTCTTCGCGCGGCGGCAGGGATTTCCATAAAGACCGCGGCGGACGGCCGCAGGGCGGCAATAAGAACTTTGGCGGACGTTCCCCTTCACGCGATTCCAGAGACAGACGGCCTGCGCAGCATGATCAAAGAGACTCTTATTCGCAGCCTGCAGATAGCCGTCCGGTGAAAAAGGGCAACAGCCCTCTGTACAGCAAGATTGAAACGAAAAAGGAAAATTGACTTTTTCGCAAGGATAAGAACGAAAGAAAAGCGGTTCGTAAAACGAGCCGCTTTTTGTGGTACAAAAGGAGAGAATCATGGAACAGAAAGCTTCCGCCATTGCGGCGATTTCGACTGCGCAGGCTCCCGGCGGAATTGGTGTTATCCGGATTTCCGGCCCCGGTGCGCGGCAGATTGCGGGCCGCGTGTTTGTTTCGGCCAGGGGACAGAAAATAGAAGAAATACCCGGCTATACCGCTTTATATGGATGGGTTTGCCGCTTTGGCAGCCAGTCGAAAGAGCGGATCGATGAAGCGGTGGCCACCGTGTTTGTTGCGCCCCACAGCTACACCGGTGAAGACGTCGTGGAGCTTTCGTGTCACGGCGGGCTGTACCTTTTGCGCCGTGTGCTCGATTCCGTTCTGGCTGCGGGCGCTTCCCCGGCCGGGCCGGGTGAATTTACCCGCCGCGCGTTTCTGAACGGAAAAATGGATCTGACCCAGGCTGAATCGGTGATGCAGCTGATCGGCGCACAGGGCAGCCAGGCGCTTCGCACCGCGCGTGCGGGCCGGGAGGGCGCTCTTTATCGCCGGATTCAGGGAAGCCGGGAACAGCTGCTCACCGTCGCAGCCCATCTTTCCGCGTGGGCAGATTACCCGGAGGAGGATATTCCCCAATTGGATGAGTCCTCTCTCAAAGCTTCCCTGCAAAGTGTGCAGGATGATCTGACTCGGCTGCTCAACCAGTTCGATGCCGGGAGAGTGCTGCGGGAGGGGGTCGATACGGTGATCGTCGGCCGGCCGAATGTCGGCAAATCGACTCTGATGAACCTGCTGGCGGGGTGTGAACGTTCCATCGTGACGGAGTATGCCGGCACCACGCGCGATATTGTGGAGGAAACAGTGCTGCTTGGCGGCGTTCCTCTGCGTCTGGCAGATACGGCGGGCCTGCGCGAAACAGATGACCCGGTGGAGAGCATTGGGGTTGACCGCGCCAAAGATCGCCTAAGTACCGCGCAGCTGGTGCTGGCGGTGTTTGACTCCTCTTCACCGCTGACGGAGGAGGATCAGGAGCTGATCTCTCGTTTATCTGGAACGCCGGCGGTTGCGGTGATCAATAAAAGTGATTTGGAACAAAAAATTGACACTGAGTATATTCAAAATAAATTTCAACAATACGTATATATTTCTGCAAGAAGCGGCGACGGTCTTGCTGAGCTGCAGCGGGCGGTGGAACAGCTTCTCCATACGGCGGATTTGAATCCCTCCGAGGGGATCCTGTTCACCGAACGCCAGCGTGATACTGCCCGCCGCGCAAAGGAACGCCTGGAAGAAGCGATGGATGCTTTAACCGGCGGCATGACGCTGGATGCGGTGACTGTTTCGGTAGAGAGCGCTGTTTCTGCTCTGCTGGAGCTGACAGGGGAGCGCGCGACCAATGAGATCGTTGACACGGTGTTTGCACATTTCTGTGTCGGTAAATAAAGATGTTGTGATGATGAACCTGCCATGAGCAGAACAGGCTCGTAGAAATAATGGGGAAATTTTCAGGAAACCGCCTGTGGGGCGGAAAGGAATCAGGTGCGAAATAACAATGTATCAGGCAGATCAATATGATGTAATTGTGATCGGCGCGGGCCACGCCGGAATTGAAGCGGCCTTGGCCTCCGCGCGGCTGGGCTGCCGTACGGTGGTCTTTACCATCAATCTCGACGCGGTAGGCAACTGCCCTTGCAATCCCTCCATTGGGGGAACGGCAAAGGGCCATCTTGTGCGTGAGATCGACGCGCTTGGCGGTGAAATGGGCAGGACGGCGGACGCCTGCACAATCCAAAGCCGAATGCTGAATCTGGGCAAGGGTCCGGCGGTGCATTCCCTGCGTGCGCAGATCGACCGGCGCGAATATTCGAAGATCATGAAACACAAGCTTGAGCTTCAGCCGAACCTGCAGCTTAAGCAGGGTGAGATTGTGGACTTGTTCCGCAATGAAGACGGTTCCTGGCAGGCAGTGACGCGCATGGGTGCGGGCTATACCGCAAAATGCGTTGTGCTTGCCACGGGAACCTATCTCAGCGGTAAAATCTACGTGGGCGATGTTGCCTATGAGAGCGGGCCGGACGGCCTGTTTCCGGCATCGTTTTTATCGGATCCGCTGCGAAAGCTGGGGGTGAGCCTGCGCCGCTTTAAAACGGGAACGCCTGCGCGTGTGCTGCGCTCGAGTATCGATCTTTCCGGCCTGGAGGTGCAGGAGGGGGACGAACCGGTGGTTCCGTTCTCTTACGATACCGCCGAACTCCCAAAGAATCGGGCGGTGTGTCATATTGCCTGGACAAACGACGCCACCAAAGAAATTATTCTGAAGAATATTCACCGCTCGCCGCTGTATGCGGGGAAAATCGAGGGCGTGGGGCCGCGCTACTGCCCCAGTTTTGAAGATAAAATCATGCGTTTTACCGATAAGAAGCGTCACCAGCTGTTCATTGAGCCCTGCGGTATGGATACGGAGGAGCTGTATTTGCAGGGGATGTCATCCTCTCTTCCGGAGGAAGTACAGCTTGCTTTTTACCGCACGATTGCGGGTCTGGAGCACGTGGAAATCATGCGCTGCGCCTATGCCATTGAGTATGATTGCGTCGACCCTTTGCAGCTTGATCCCACACTCGAATTTCAGGATTTACCCGGCCTGTATGGCGCAGGCCAGTTCAACGGCAGCTCCGGCTATGAAGAGGCTGCCGCACAGGGGCTTTTGGCGGGAATCAACGCCGCGCGGCGTGCACAGGAAAAAGAACAGATCATTCTCGACCGTGCGGGCTCGTACATCGGCACGTTGGTAGATGACCTTGTCACCAAGGGCGTCAGCGACCCTTACCGTATGATGACCTCGCGTTCGGAATATCGCCTGGTACTGCGGCAGGACAACGCGGACGAGCGTATGACTCCGCTGGGACATGAACTCGGTTTGATCAGCGATGAGCGCTTTGCGCGCTTTCAGGAAAAGCAGACACTAAAGGAGCAGGAGCGGAAACGCGCCGAACAGACGGTGCTTTCTCCCACAGAGGAGCTGAATCAGATTCTTGTTTCACGTGGAACATCACCGGTTTCTACCGGCGTACACCTGATCGACCTGCTGCGCCGCCCGGAACTGAATTATGAGGTACTGGCCCCGGTAGATTCTGGACGACCCCAGCTTCCGGCTGCCGTGCTGGAAAATGTAGAAATCGAAATCATGTATGAAGGATATATTCGCCGCCAAAAAGCGGATATTGCAGAGATGCGCCGCCTGGAGCAGCGCCTGCTCCCGAAGGGCCTTGACTATACCGGGATCACTGGCCTTCGGCTCGAAGCACAGGAAAAACTGCAGAAGATTCGCCCGGCGAGTATCGGGCAGGCTTCCCGTATTTCTGGGGTGAGTCCGGCAGATATTTCGGTGCTTCTGATTTGGCTGGCCCGGCAGGAAGGGAAGGAGGAAGCTGCTCTGTGATGAATATGGAACAGCAGCTGATCGAGCTTTCTGCACGGTATGGCCTTTCTATTAGCGCACAGCAGGCGGCGGCCTTTCAAACCTATATGGAACTGCTGCTGGAATGGAATGAAAAAATGAATCTGACTGCCATCACGGAACCGCAGCAGGTAGTGGAAAAACATTTTCTAGACAGCCTGCTGCTCCTAAAGGCCGTTGAGATTCCTGAGAATGCAAAAGTGATCGACGTTGGAACCGGCGCCGGTTTTCCGGGAATCCCTTTATTATTGTACCGGACGGATATCCGTCTGACCCTGCTCGACAGCCTGCAGAAGCGACTGAATTTCTTACAGGCTGTGTGTGATGCACTGGGGCTTTCCGCTGAGCTGATCCATGCGAGAGCAGAAGAGGGTGGCCGTCAGCCGAAGCTGCGCGAACAGTTTGATTTAGCGTGTGCGCGCGCCGTTGCGCCGCTGCCGATTCTGTGTGAATACTGTCTGCCGTTTGTGCGCCGCGGCGGTGCCTTTGCGGCAATGAAGGGTCCGGGTGCGGCAGAAGAGTCGGTTGCTGCAAAGAAAGCGATTTCAATTTTGGGTGCGCGCACAGAAAGCACGCAGTCCTTTACTCTACCGGACGGCAGCGAACGGAATGTGATCATCTGTCGCAAAACAGCGGCCATGTCCGACAAATATCCGCGCCACGGCTCAAAAATTGCGAAATCTCCCCTTTAACAGCCATAAATCTAAGCAAAAAATTATTTGTACAAGTCATAATTCAACAGAACATTCGCCGTCTCCTGTGCTATTCTGAAAAAAACAGACAAGCAGGGGGGCGGCGCTTTGTTATTCTTTCAGGAAAAGAAGCGGGTGAATGATATCCCGCTCAATCAAATCCGGCCCAATCCGTCACAGCCGCGCCGCATCTTCGCGCCGCGAGAGCTGCAGGAGCTTTCCGACAGCATCCGGGCCAACGGTCTGCTGCAGCCGCTGACGGTACGCAGGGTAGCGGGCGGGTATGAGCTGATCGCCGGGGAACGCCGGCTGCGCGCCTGTTTTATGGCCGGGATGAAAACCGCGCCGTGCATCTTGGTAGACTGCGATGAACAGCAGTCTGCGATTTACGCGATCCTAGAGAATCTTCAACGGCAGGATCTGCAAATCTTTGAAGAGGCCGAAGGAATACGCCGGTTGATCGAAGAGTGGGGCGTCACGCAGGAGGAAGCGGCTTCCCGGCTGGGGAAGAGCCAATCCGCAATTGCGAACAAGCTTCGGCTGCTCCGTCTTTCAGAAACTGAGCGCACCATGATCTCTCACGCGGGTTTGACCGAGCGCCACGCGCGTGCGCTGCTGAGAATCGAAAGCGAAGAAATTCGCACTCGGCTATTAAACAAAATAATCAATGAGAATCTGAATGTTCGTCAGACAGAGGAGCTCGTGAATGAAGAAATAGAACGGGCCACGCAGCCACAGGTCGTAAAAAATAAACGCACGTTTGTAATTAAGGATGTACGGCTATTTTTGAATACGATCCGGCACGCGGTAGATACCATGCGTCAATCTGGGATCGACGCGGTAGAACAGAACCGCGAAACAGAAGAATTTATTGAGTATGTGGTGCGCATCCCAAAGGAACAGGCAGTCGCGAATAAGCGCAGGCCAGCCTGAATCAATTCAGCTTACAAGGAATTTCCCCATTCCCTTATTTATTTTCCACAGTAAAAGGACGGAGCATTTGCTCCGTCCTTTTACTGTGTCTACGAAAGATTTTAGGCGCTTTCATTTTATAATCGTCTTTCTGTGGTTTCACCATAGAGGAAATTTCAACTGGGGGAGTATCTTGTTTTCCAGGTTGGGGCAGACTGAGTCTGCCTATACATCGCGGGACAGCGGGGAGAAAGGTTTTCGCTTCGTACTCGATTCGTCTCGCATGTGCAAGGCTCTGCCCTCGAAAGCTGTTTGCCTAACGTCGCTCTTTTACGAAAGCAAGTGCCCGCCCCGACACGAGGAGCACGGTCTGCATCGGCGGGCAAGCTGCGCGCCTGTGCGCACATCGAGGGAACCCCCCAGAGAAAACAAACTATTTTCTCGTGGATAAGGATCTTCGTAGGGCGGAGGAAAGACTGGATTTTGGACTGATGAGCATATGCTCTATGTCAACGAGAACTATATAGAGAGAGTGAATAAAGGGATTCGGTCTTTTTTACATAGTTAAAAGGATATAAGATTGCAGAGAACCCGATCAAAGTCTTCTGTTGAAAACTTTTCTGCGAAGGAGGAGATGAAATTTTCCACCTTTGCAGTTGAAAATGGCATACGCAAATATCTTTCAACATTCACAGGCTTTCCACAATTGAGTGGAAAATCGGTGAGAAAACTCCAAAACATTCAGATATTAGTTAAACAAGCTGTTGTTCCACGTGAAACAAGCACTTTTTACCTAAAAAGGCTTTATCTAATAAAAGAAGAGTGCTATAATATTTTACAGTGCAGCTTTGGCGGCTGAGAGAACATAGATCATCGGTTTTATAGGGAAAGGCCATATCAATGGTTTTGAACGCCGATTTTCATGTTGATCTCATAAATCATGTAAGAGAAGCGGGGAACGAAGGGTATGGGCAAAATCATTGCGATTGCAAACCAAAAGGGCGGTGTGGGGAAGACAACCACCGCAGTCAATTTGGCGGCTTCTCTTGGCAGTTTGGGGAAGAAGACACTCCTGGTCGATATCGATCCGCAGGGGAATTCCTCCAGCGGCGTAGGGGTAGACCGCCGAAAGCTGAAAAATACTGTCTACGAAATCCTGCTGGATGAGGCAAAGCCAAGCGAGGTTTTGATCCATACAGGCTTTCAAAATCTGGATTTGATTCCCTCCAGCATGGACTTGGCCGCGGCCGAGCTGGAGCTTGTAAACCTGAAGAACCGGGAATCCATCCTGCGGCGCGCGATTTTGCCGCTGCGTGCAGAGTATGATTACATTATTATGGATTGTCCGCCTTCGCTGGGAATCATCACGACGAACGCGCTTTGCCTTGCAGATACGCTGCTGGTACCGGTTCAGTGTGAATATTATGCGCTCGAGGGCCTTTCGCAGCTGATGAATTCGGTGCGGCGCGTCAAGCGGCAGTACAACGAGCAGCTCGATATAGAGGGTGTACTGCTCACTATGTACGATGGGCGCCTGAATCTGACCCAACAGGTTGTGGATGAGGTGAAGCGGTATTTCCCCCGCAAGGTGTTCGCCACCGTTGTGCCGCGCACGGTGCGGTTGTCCGAAGCGCCAAGCTTTGGCAAGCCGGTGCTGTATTTCGACCGCGCATCAAAAGGCTCTGCTGCCTATGAAGCGCTGGCTATGGAAATCATTCAGAATAATCAAGGAGAGGGGCGTACGGAATGAAAAAAAGAGGCGGTCTTGGAAAGGGCCTGGACGCCATCTTTGCGGAAAACGATACGGAGAATCAGAATTCCTCCATCACGCTGCCTCTGCGCGAGATCGAGCCGAATCGCGCTCAGCCCAGAAAGCAGTTTGACGAGGGCGCTTTGGCCGAACTGGCGGATTCTATTTCTCAGCACGGAATTTTACAGCCGCTTCTGGTCAGGCCGCTCGTCAGCGGGGGCTACCAGATTGTGGCGGGCGAACGCCGCTGGCGCGCGGCGCGGATGGCCGGGCTGACCGAAGTACCCGCCGTAGTGCGCGAAATGTCCGACCAGCAGGTGATGCAGCTCGCGCTGATCGAAAATTTACAGCGTGAGGATCTGACCGCGCTCGAAGAGGCGCAGGGATATCAGACCCTGATGGAATCCTACGAGCTGACGCAGGAGGAAATCGCGAAGATTGTCGGCAAATCACGGCCCGCCGTGGCAAACGCTTTGCGTCTTTTAAACCTGCCGCAGGCCGTTCGTGAGCTGGTTGCAGAGGGGAAGCTCTCCGCCGGGCATGCAAGGACGCTGCTGCCGATCGAATCGGCGCAGGACATGCTCGAAATGGCGCAGCTGACGGTAAAGCATGGTATTTCTGTCAGAGAATTGGAAAAAATGGTAAAGAAATTCCTGTCGCATGAAACGGAAACGGAACCGGCTTCGCCCAGAAAAAAGAAGCCCCGTTATTTTGAAGAGGTAGAGCTTGCGCTCAATACCCATCTGGGCCGCAAGGTGAAGGTGGAAGGCGGCAAAAACAAAGGAATACTGCAAATTGAATTTTATGGCGAAGAGGATTTGGCAAATCTGGTCAACAGTCTGCGCTTTCACACAGACTGAACCTGTACAGAGTCCCCGCACCAAAAATAAAGGAGAAGAACTCACATGTTGGATATTAAAGTAATCCGGGAAAATGCGGATCGAGTCAAAGCGGCGATGAAAAGCAGAAATATGGATGCAGATCAGGTGATCGAATCCATTTTGCAGATCGATGTGGACCGCCGCCGCGTCACCGGTGAAACGGAAGCTCTAAAGGCCCAGCAGAATGCGGATACCAAGCAGATTCCGATTCTGAGAAAAGAGGGGAAAGATACCACCGAGCTGATGGCTCAGCTCAAGAAGCTTTCCGACCAAATTAAGGAGAAGGATGCGCAGCTCAGCGAGCTGGAAGAAAAGCAGCGCGGTCTGCTCCTGACCCTGCCGAATATTCCGGCGGCGGACGTGCCTTTGGGTAAGGACGATACAGAGAACAAGGAGCTGCGCCGTTGGCACGAGCCCACTCAGTTTGATTTTGAACCAAAAGCGCACTGGGATTTGGGCAAAGAGCTCGGGATCCTCGACCCCGAAACGGCAGCAAAAGTCACGGGCGCGCGCTTCCATTTTTATAAAGGACTCGGTGCCCGTCTGGAGCGCGCCATCATCAACTTCTTCTTGAATACACATATCGAAAACGGGTACACCGAAGTGTTCCCGCCCTTCATGGTCAACCGCGCGTCTATGACCGGCACCGGACAGTTGCCGAAGTTCGAGATGGACGCATATAGGGTGATCAATAAAGATACCGCCGAGGATTACTTTCTGATCCCCACCGCGGAAGTGCCGGTAACGAACATGCACCGCAGCGAGATTCTGGAAGGCGCCAGCCTGCCGATCAAGTACTGTGCATACTCCGCCTGCTTCCGAGCGGAGGCCGGTTCCGCCGGGCGCGATACCCGCGGCCTGATCCGTCAGCATCAGTTCAACAAGGTGGAGCTGGTCAAGTTTGCAGATCCCGCAAATTCCTATCAGGAGCTGGAATCCCTCACGAATGACGCCGAGCGCGTTCTGCAGCTTCTGGGCCTGCCGTACCGCGTGGTTTGCCTCTCCACCGGCGATTTGGGCTTCTCCTCCGCCAAAACCTACGACATTGAGGTCTGGATGCCTTCTTACAATCGCTATGTTGAAATTTCCTCTTGCTCGAACTTCGAGGATTTCCAG
The DNA here is from genome assembly GCF_000277625.1 of Clostridium sp. MSTE9. Taxonomy (NCBI): domain Bacteria; kingdom Bacillati; phylum Bacillota; class Clostridia; order Eubacteriales; family Clostridiaceae; genus Clostridium; species Clostridium sp. MSTE9. The sequence continues at coordinate 17,125 of NZ_AKFU01000041.1, read as the reverse complement.
GCACGCCGCGCACAGATCCGCTTTAAGGCGACCCAGCGCGACAAGGCGCAGCTGGTGCATACCCTGAACGGCTCCGGTGTAGCGGTCGGCCGCACCGTTGCAGCGATTCTGGAAAATTACCAGAATGAGGACGGCAGTATCACCATTCCGGAGGTTCTGCGTCCGTTCATGGGTGTTGATGTCATCAAATGCCCTGAATAAGCTGTTGCGGCTTACTCAGCCGGTAAAACGAACCGATCCCCGTTTGAAACAGAAACGGGCGGAACAGTAACTTTCAATCCGCCCCGGGAGTGTTCCCGGGGCGGTTCTTTCAAAGGAGCGTAGAGATGGGTCTGAATCCGAAATTGAGCGAATACACACAGCAGGTAAAGCTGACGACATACGATATGGATGCAAATAATACCCTGCGTCCGTCTGCAATGCTGCGCTATTGTCAGGAGGCTTGCGAGCTGCACCTGGCCTGCTACGGGCTGACGCACGAAAAGATGCAGGGCGACGGGATTATTTTTGTGTTTACCCGCGCAGGCGGAGTGGTACATCGCTGGCCGCGCCAGCACGACCCCATCACTATAGTTACGCGGGCGCGCGGAGTGGTCGGCGTGCAGTTCTACCGCAGCTTTGATTTCTACTGCGGCGATGAGCATCTGGCAGAGGTTCTGCAGGCTTCCGTTGTTGTCAGTACGCAGGAACATAAGCTGCTGCGTCCGAAGGTTTTTTTGGATTACGGAGTGGGCGCAGGGGAGAACAGCGGGCAGAAGCTGGATCGTATGAATTTACCCAAAGAAATGCCCATTGTCGGTGAGCGCGAAGTGAGATATTCCGATCTGGATTACAACGGACACGTGAATAATTCGGTTTACAGCGATATTTTCTGTGATTACGTGCCGGGCGGCATGCATGGACGCGCGCTGCGCGAGTTTCAGATTCATTATGTGATGGAAAGCCGCGAGGGCGAGGTGCTGCAGATTCAGCGCGAGGAGCGTGATGGCCAGATTCTGATGCGCGGCGTGAATCCGCGCGGCATCAGCTTTGAATATCAGGGCCGGGTGGAATGATCGCCTGATCAGAAAACCGGCGCGCAGGAAGTGCACCGAGACGAAAAAGAGCCGGAGCAAGGCGAATGCCCTGCTCCGGCTACGCGGAGAATCTATCCTTTTGTATCCAGCAGTGTGCCGGGAGCAGTGTCGGGAGAAGAGCCGCTGGCTGTCTCAGAGCTTGAGCCGCCGTAAGCTATCGCGCTTGAGGTCTCATCAAAGGCCGGGCCGAAAGAGTGGCTCGAAAGTTCTTTCCACGCCAGCCCCGAGATCAGATATTTGTCGTTGCGCCCGCCCTTAATGACGAGCGTTCCCGGCTTATCGTACAAGTCGCTGCCGCGCGTGAGTCGCCGGTGTTCATATGGCTTGCGCTTTTTCACACGCAGCAGAATGGCCCGGGCGTACAGGCCGGAATCGTGCTTGCGCAAAAAAGACAGGTCAGAGGCCGGAACCTTGTCGCCCGCGAACACGCGCTCCGAAATCTCGAAACAGAGCTTTTCGATGCGCTCTCTTTCGCGTTCTTCCTCCGCTTTTTCAGCCATATCGGCCATTTGCTGCCGCATCTGCTCCAGAGCGCGATTTCTCAACTGTACCTGCTGCTCCATCTCCTCCTGAAGCGACAGCCTGCGTTTGGGGATGAAGGATGCGCATTGTGGTGTAATCTGCTTTTCCGGTGGCTCAGTTGCCGAAATTTCCTTTTGCGGTGTGGTTTCCGTTTGTGGAGCCTTTTCTGAGTTCGGGGCTGATTTCGCTTCTTCTGCATCCTTTCCCTGCTCTGTTCGCTGGCCGGCCGAAGAGAGGGACCAGATTCCGCTGTCTATCCGCATGTGCGATCCTCCTTCCACATTCTTTCTGCGACTGCTTCTTACTTGATACTTCGGCAGAAAGAGTGAAAAATGAAAGGAGGATTAAAAATAATTTCTCATCCGCGCGGCGTCAGCCTTGAAAATCTGGCTGGATAGAGTGATTCTTTCTGATATAAAAATATATTTTCGTTTTTTGTATTGACAACAAGGACAAGTATATAATATAATTAATAACGCTCCGCTTGTGCGTTGTTCATATGGCGGCATAGCTCAGTTGGCTAGAGCATTCGGTTCATACCCGAAGTGTCGATGGTTCAAGTCCATTTGCCGCTACCAGCGGCCCGGTCGTCAAGTGGTTAAGACACCGCCCTTTCACGGCGGGTTCACGGGTTCGAATCCCGTCCGGGTCACCACACAAGCAGCATTCCCCCGGATCTCTTCGGGGGAATCGTTATTAGGACGCATAGCTCAGCTGGTTAGAGCGTTCGCCTCACACGCGAGAGGTCGTGGGTTCGAGTCCCTCTGCGTCCACCAAAAAGAGATAGCTTTCTATTTAAGAAAGCTATCTCTTTTTTTATATGTAGATGTATGATAGTATGAGGGTAGCATTAGCATATTAGCAGAGATAAATTGGCTATTGATCGAGACGATGATTTATATAACCGGAGGTGGACCATAAGTTGAGTGTATTCACATATCTTGCAAGTAATCATCCCCTGGAAGAGATAGAAAATCCGCATGTGCGGCAGCTGTCCATACATCAGGCATTAGAGCTTGGAGTAAAGGTTCCTGATTTTTTGCTGGAGCCAGACCTCGACAGAGAAAAACCGGATGTAATATTATTCGTGGATGATGAGAAAAATTTTGGCGAACTGTCGATTCATACCTTTCAGCGAAAGAATATTTACGATGATATTTATACCGAAAAGAAATATTTTGCGTATCTAGAATGGGAGTATACAAGAAACAGGGCGGAAAATCTGATTCAGTATATCCATCGGCATTTGATGGAGGCTGATGAAATTGAACTCAGCCAAATATGGTTAGGCAGTGGGTTTGATGAACAATTGCCGAAAATGAAAACCTATCCTATTCTTCTGAACGAATTAACCTGCTTTGACTTAGAAAGAGTCTTCAAGAACAAGCCTTTTGAGTACCCGGAGCGCATCATCGTATCACGGCCAAAATGATTACAACCTGAATGGATGAATTTCAATTTGTTGATCGATCCCTTCGCAATATATTGGATGTTTGGAAAATCTTTTCCTGCGGTTACTTCAAAAAAACAAAGTACGCCCCTTGCGGATGGGCTTTGTTTTTTTCTTTTACGGGACTCAAAATAAAAAAAGTTGGAGCGTTAAGAAAATATGTCTGGGGCATATTTTTAGCGGGTGTGGAGCGACGGGTTGTGCCGCAAGGCCAATAATGGTGAAATAACATTGGTAAGCTCCCTTGTGTTCATTCATTGAAATTCTTTTGCCATATGGATATAATAAAAGAAAGCTGACAATCAGGGAATCAATTTCTTTGTTTTTACCTGATCAGGCGGGAAAGAAAGACGTTTCTAAAAATGGAATTCGGAAAGCGGTGAAAGCATATGTGGGAATGTCCGAAGTGCGGACGTACGTTCAATCATACAAATCAAGATCACTATTGTGAGCAGATTACTACAATCGACGAATATATCGCCGTGCAGTCTGAGGATGTTCAGCCGCTTCTGCAGCAGGTGCGTAAAACAATCCGTTCCGCCGCGCCGCAGGCCACAGAGAAAATCTCGTGGCGGATGCCCACCTTTTGGCAGGGCGAAAATCTCATTCATTTTGCTGCGTTCCAAAAGCACATTAGTATTTTTCCAGGCGGCGAGGCCACAGAAGTGTTTTCAGAAAGGCTGGCTGGATACAAAACGTCCAAAGGAACGATACAGTTTCCGTTGAATAAGCCGATTGACTATCAGCTCATTGCCGACATCACGCGTTGGAGGATCAAACAGGCGGGGGAAAAGCGGAAATGAACTCCAAAACCTATGAATTTGATGCAATCATTCATAAAGTCCCTGATATAGACGGCGCGTATGTCAAATTCCCATATAACGTGAAAACGGAGTTCGGGAAAGGGCGTGCCAAGGTTCATGCGACTTTTGACGGCATACCGTATGATGGAAGCGTTGTCAATATGGGCATAGAGAATGCCGACGGCTCGGTCTGCTACATCATCGGTCTGCGCAAGGATATTCGCACGAAAATCGGGAAGCAATCGGGTGACAGCGTCCACGTCACAATACAGGAACGCGATTGATTCGGATCACCCCAACAGCGCAGCAGAAAAAGACTTTGTGATCATCGACGGGTTCACTATTTTAGAAAGGGAGCGGGATTCAAATGTTTCGCTATGTTCATACCAATATCATCGCTAAGGATGCAAATAAGCTGATTTCCTTTTATAAGGAGGTGTTTCATTGCAAAAGCATCAATGAAACACGCGATCTTCGTGGGGAATGGGTAGATCGGCTTACCGGTTTACATCAGGCCCATATCACCGGGGAACATTTGCTTCTGCCCGGTTACGGAGAGGATCATCCGACGCTTGAAATCTTTTCTTATGACACGCTGGAAGAAGCCATACCCGCAGAGATAAACCGCCCCGGTCTTGCCCACCTCGCTTTTGAAGTGGACGATGTGGAAGAAACCTTAATGAAAGTGATCAGCAAAGGCGGAAGCCGTGTTGGGGAATTGATCACCGCAGAATACCCGAACGACCTGGAAGCGGTATTTGTTTATGCCAAAGACCCGGAAGGCAATATTGTTGAATTGCAAAGCTGGAGACAAAGAAAAGAAGCCGCATCAAAATGATGCGGCTTCTTGATTCATGATGGAAGTACCGCTGAGCGGCCGGGCATTTCCTTTTTACTCCTGCTCCTTCAGGTGTGTCTCCGTACTCCGGCCCGTAGCCATCTGATCGAGGAAAATACCTGCGATCACAATGAGAAGGCCAAGCAGTTTGAGCGGGACTACTTTTCCTGCAGCAATAGCGTCCAGAATAAAGCCGGTGCCCAGCTGACCCGCCAGCAAAATAATGGTTGAGTACGAAATGCGTACCCGTTCCATCGCGATGACTGTCAGAACCATCGCCACAAGGCCGAAAACGCCGCCCAGCAGGTTTACCAGCGGAACCGCGGACCAGTGAGAAAGATCGGCAAGGCGGCTGTCACCGAGCAGAAGGACAATCACAAGAGAAATCACGGTCGCCTCTAAGTAATTGATCAGAGTTCCGTTTATTGTGCCAAGCGATTTTTTGGCTTCCAGATTGATCATCTTATTGATAATCGTGACAAAACCGTTGACCGCGGCGAGCAGGACAAAGAACAGCATACATTTCCTCCTTCTCTTATGAGAAAATCATCAGGAGCAGACCGGTCAAAATGACCGCAAAGGCCGGAACCCGCCGCCAGCTGAATTTGTTGACTGGAACACGGAACCATCCAAAATGGTCTACAACAGCGGAACCCACCAGCTGTGCGGTGATGGAAAGCACCATGGTCAGGGCTGCGCCGATGTATGTGGTGCTCAGGCTGGTCATCACGATAATCGCAACGCCCATAAATCCCACGAAATACACGTAGCGCGGGGCGCCCAAAAGCTGTATTTTTTCTTTTTGGATCAGCTTTGCGGCGGCCAGCAGCATCACCGCCCCGATCAGGTGAACCAGAAAGCTGACCTCAAACAGGTTAAAATCGGCAGCGAGTCTTCCGTTCAGGCTGACCATCAGCCCCAAACAGATACCGCTCACAAGCAAAAGGAAAAAGTTCATCGAAAAGCCCCTCCGCGCTTTGATTTATGGTATTATTATTGCACAGAATCTGCACAGGCAGTTATGACAGATGTCATAGAAGGAGAGAAATCCGATGAAGTATCTGGAGCTTGGGCAAAAGCCGGAATTGATGGAGCAGGTGCGCAGCGTTCAGTCGGAATTGTCTGACGCGGCGTTCCGGTGTTTTCGTTTATGCCGGTTTGACACGGGGGAGTTTTTGTACACGGAGGGGAAACAAGCCGGCTGCTTTCTGATTCTGCTCACCGGCAGCTGCAAGGTATTTAAAACACTCGAGAACGGCCGCACAGTACTGTTATGCCTTTACGACGACATTCAGGTGATTGGGGAGTTTGAGCTGTTCGGTGATCCCATCGCCAAAACGAATGTGCAGGCGCTCACGGAAACATACTGTCTCGCAGCCTTTGTTCAAGATCAGCGGGAGCGGCTGCTCGCCGACAACTCCTTTTTGCAGTTTGTGTGCCGCCAAACCTGCGCCAAAACGGATCGCAACAACTCGAATATTGCCATCAACCTGCTGTATCCGCTGGAGCAGCGGCTGGTGGGGTATGTGCTTGTCATGCAGAAGAACGGTGTGTTCTCGGCCAATTACACGCTGCTGGCCGAATCCCTTGGCTGCAGCCTGCGGCATCTGCTGCGCACCTTCCGCAGTCTCTGCGACAAAGGCCTGCTGCAAAAGACAAAAGCCGGTTACCGGCTGGCAAATATCGCGGCGCTGGAAAAGATTGCGGGAAATGTTTACCGTCAGTAGTTTCACATCCTGTGAACTTTTTCAACATATCATCTGTTTGGCTCTTCGCGCTGCGAAGAGCCTTTTTGCTTTGTCTTGACAAGGCGGAGAAATAGTGGTACTCTCTTTTTACGACCAAAATAAAAATAATAGTCGCTTTATTTTGAAAGAACAGTCGTAAAGGGAGGACTCCATGGCGCCGAAAAAATTTGACTGGGAGGAACGGGAAGAGGTTCGGGGGCAGATGCTGGAAGCAGGCTACGATCTGATCCGGCAGTACGGCATGACCCATACGTCGGTAGAAAAGGTAACGGCTGCCGTAGGTCTTGGCAAAAGTACCTTCTATAATTTTTTCCCGAGTAAAGAACGCTTTGTCTATGAAATGATGGGGTATCTGCGTACTCAGCTCATGGATTATTTTCAGCAGCTTCTGGACGGGCGGGAAAAGCTGCCGATCCCGCAGGCAAAGGAGTTCTTGAAAAAGATCATTTTCAGTGAACGAAGCATCTACCAGTATTTGACCGCCGAGGACGAGGAAAAGCTGCGCGCCGCCCTGCCGCCGGAATGCTTTTTCGATGCACAGCATGAGTCGCAGGTGATGATGCGGCTGTTCAGGAGGATGGAGGGTGTCCGCGTCGATCTGGATGAACATTTGGTGGCCAATCTGCTGAAGATCATGGCGCTGGCCCAGATCAATCAGGCCCAGCTGCACGCCGACGCGCTGGAACGCACGCTGCAATCAATGTATGAGCTGCTGTTTTCCTGTATCTTTACGGAGGAGGGCTGAACGGCCCTTTCTTTTGCATATGTGTTATATAAAACTAACAAAGGAAGAAGGCCAGTTATGCGAATGGATACCTACGGCTCAAAAGAAAAGCCCTGCATATTGCTGCTGCACACCATGTTTACCACCGGTACACTGTTTGAGGCCCTGATTCCGGCGCTGGTACAGGATTATTTTCTGGTGATCCCCACACTGGACGGGTATGACCCTGACGAAAAAGCGGAGTACCCCGGGGCCGATGAGGAACTGGAGCGGATCGAAGCCTATTTGAAGGGGAAACAGATTGGGGAACTCGCAGCCGCTGCAGGCAGCTCTTTGGGCGCGATGCTGGCCTGGAGGCTGTGGCAGCGCCGCCAGATTCCGATTCACCGCCTGGTGCTGGACAGTCCGCCTTTTGGCTGGGGCGCCGTGCAGGCCGCGGAAAATACAGAAAGCTTCTGGCAGTTGGTTCAGGCGGTGCGGGCTGCTCCGGAGACGCCCAGTGTGTTTGATGCGCACTACGGGGAATGCGGCGCTCCGGCCGGAACCTCACTCGGGATACGATCGGCCGTTCCTGTGAAACGTGCTTTGGCCCTCAGCTGCCGCAGCATATTCCGGGCTGTGGCACAAAAATCATTCTGGTTTACGGCGGGGAGGACCCCAATTACCAGTACCAGAAAGAGAATCTGGAGAATCGGCCGGATATTTCCCTGGTGGTAAAACCGGGCTATGGACACTGTGGTTTCTTAATGCAAAGCCCGCTTGAATTTGCCAAGTTGCTAAAGGAGGAATGAAACGATGTCGCCTGTACTGTCTGCTGTTTTGGAGGGCCTGGTCTGGTCCGCTTTGTGGATCATTATGCTGATGTGCCTGTTCTACCGGTATCCTTGGCTTTTGGTGCACGATTATCCGCCGGATGCCCGCGCGGCGGCCCGCCTACCGGAGCCTTCGCCCGCACAGCGCCGGAACGGAATCCTGTTTACCGTATGCTGCTATATCATTTTGATCGGTACGCTGCTCGCAGCGGGGCTGGTTCACTACGCCGCCGCTCCGGTATCGTTCGGTACAGTGCTTTTGCACCTGTGGATCATCTGCATGGCCTGGAATGTGGTGGACCTTCTGGTGATGGATTGGCTGTTGTTCTGCACAATTACCCCAAAGAGCTTTATCTTACCCGGTACGGAGGGCTGCAAGGGGTATAAGGATTATCGGTTCCACCTGGTCGGTTTTGGGAAAGGGTGCATTTATATGACGCTGTTTGCCCTGATCTTTGCCGCCATCGATTTTGCAATCCTGAAATTCCTTCTTTGGTAAGCATCGGAACAAACAGTTCGGGAACAGTTCTTTCACGCCCGGATGAGAATACATAAGCGTTTGACAGAGAGAAAAGTGCCCGATCACCGCACCGTGTTCTGAGGAGAACCCTTTACAAAGATGGCTGGAAATGGTATTATCTGAATAAGAATAAAAGAAAGGATACGACAGAAAATGGGAGTAATCGGAAGTGCAGACGGCCCAACTTCTATTATCGTGTCTCAGGAACCTTCAGGTATGAGTATGCTCGGTATTTTAGCCATTGCTGCTATTGCAGTCGTAATCGTAATTATCGCTTTGGTAGCATGGGCGCTTACCAGACACGGGCGGGAATAAGAAATGAGCTTCGGGTAAGGGGCTTTCTTTTGCTCGGCCTTTTGCCGGGGGACAGATGGATCCAACAGAAGCAACACAAATGAAAAGCGTTTGAATCCCTATCGCAAACAAGGATCTTCCTTGTTTGCGATTTAGCTTTCAGAAAAAAGATTGAACATAGAATCGGGCGGCAAATGTAACGGTAATTTTGCCTCTGTTTGGTTGTCTGCCGCGTGCTGCGGACAGAAATGGAACGAATCCCATTTGAACCACATGGCCGAGGCAGTTTTTACCCTTTAAAGCTCACATTGCGTGGTTCTTTCGTTTTACAGGTGTTTTGTACGATTGGCTTAGGAAGAAACTTTTAGTGAAATTGCAGTCACGCCTTGTGTTTTCCCGTTGATGCGGCAAGAGAAAGCGAAACGTGAAATGCAGCATCGGCGGGGTCGGAAAGATCCGGCTGTTCCGAACGGGGGGTCTTGACAATATCGAATAACAAAGCTTCCGTATTTTTTAAAACAACATTCCGGGCGCTCCAATATCGGGATTTCAAGCTGTTCTATTTTGGACAGTGTATTTCTCTTGTCGGAACCTGGATGCAGCGAACGGCACAGATGTGGCTGGTTTATACCGTTACGAAATCTCCGCTGATGGTCGGCCTGATCGGAGTGGCCCAATTCACTCCACTTTTGCTGTTCTCTCTTTTCGCGGGCGTCATTGTCGACCGGCTTCCAAAGAAAAAGCTTTTGATTGGCACACAGGCTCTGTTCATGCTGCAGGCGGTTCTGATGACGGTTCTGACGTATACCGAGCAGATTCAATACTGGCATATCGTGGTGCTCAGCTTTCTGTTTGGCCTGACACAGACGATCGATATGCCCACACGTCAGTCCTTTTTCATTGATCTTGTGGGGCCGAAAGATTTGACAAACGCCATATCGCTCAATTCCACCATTGTCAATCTCGCCAAGATCGTCGGGCCAGCATTTTCCGGCATCGTGATGGTAAAGTTCGGGATGACATTCTGCTTTTTCCTCAACGCGGTCAGCTATATTCCGGTGATGATCGGGATTTTTTTGATCAGCGCCAAGGGGATTTCCGCGAGGGGGAAGGGAGAAAACCTGATTCAGCAGGTCGTGGAGGGGCTGAAGTATATCCGGCAGAGCCGGGTGCTGGTGATTAACGTGTTTGCCACCGCGGCCGTGTGCACCTTTGCCATGAACAACGACGTCATCATCCCGGTTTTTGCGGGCTCTGTACTGCGGCAGGGATCGGACGGCTATTCTCTTTTGCTCTCTATGGCGGGGCTCGGTGCCTTTGTGGCTGCGGTGATGATGGCATATCTGAGCAAAAACGGAGTGAAACGAGTTCTTCTTCCGATCAGCGGGATCGCTTCTGCGCTGCTGCAGGTGCTGACCCTCGTTACCCGGCAGTTTGCCGTGTGCGCCCTGTTGATCGGACTGGTGGGATTTTTTAATCTTCTCTTCGTCAATACCTCCAATTCTCTTTTCCAGACGAATTCCTCAAACGAGTTTCGCGGCCGCGTGATGAGTGTGTATTCTTTTCTGAACCTCGGTTCCACTCCGATCGGGAACTTTCTTGCCGGCTCGGTGATGGAAAGCGCCGGAGGGGGCTTTGGATATGTGTTTTGCGGCGGCATGACACTCATGCTGCTTCTGGTTATTTTCGCGGTGCAGCGGGAAGAAATTTTGAAATGGTTCTCTCCTTCCCGGGAGAAAGTACCGCAGAAAGTGTAAATTTTCGGGCTTGCCGGGAATTGCCGATGTACGCGCCGACAGGTCTGTTGGCGGATACCAGATCGCAAACGAGGAGGCTCCTTGTTTGCGATTTTTTCAGGAGGATGTATGTGGAATTATATTTGGCCGATTTTAATGGTGGTTGGAGCGAATGCGCTGTACCATGTATGTGCAAAGTCAACCCCGCTTACCGTGGAGCCGCTGGCTTCCCTTACCGTTACCTATCTGACGGCTGCGGTCTGCTCTTTGATTTCGTTTTTCCTGGTGGGAGGAAATAAAAATCTGCTGCAGGAGGTTCATAAGGTCAACTGGACAAGCTTTACATTGGGGCTTTCGATTGTCGCACTGGAGCTGGGGTATCTGTTTGTATACCGCGCTGGGTGGAAGGTCGGCATGGGCTCGTTGGTTGCAAATGTAGGGCTTGCGTGTGTGCTGCTCGTGATCGGCTTTGTCTTTTTTAAAGAGAGCTTCTCCGCCCGCCAGCTGGTGGGTATGGGTATCTGTGTGCTGGGCATCTTCCTCATAACCAAATAAAAGGGAAGGGCCGGCATTTTGCCGGCCCTTTTTGCTGTGATTAGGGAGTAACCAGATACAGGTTGTAGTTCGAGCCTTCCAGGCCATATTCCGCATAGTTTGTGTCGGTAAGGGTAATATCCAGTGTACCCTGAACAGACGGTGTATTGGGAACGCTCTGTCCCGCAGTCTGACCAACATCAACCTCAACGTCATATTCTGTGGTATTTGCCTCATACCCGTCGGGAGCGGCTACCTCTGTCAGCTGATACGTCTGCGGGGTGCCGGTAATGGACATCACGTTCGGGAACGTAAGGGTTCCGGTGCTGTCCGTGGGAGAAGAAACAGAAACCAGGGGTTTGCCGTTGCTGTCTGTAAGCTTAAAGGTCGCACCCGGCAGCACATAGTCGGGGAACCCTGCAACGTGCTTTGTCACCGTGATGGTGCCTGTCTCTGTCGGTGAATTGGTGCGGTCCTCCTCTAAGGGAGTTGCACTGGAAATAGTGATCGTATATTCTGTGGAATCCTGGGTATAGCCCGTCGTAGCGCCGGTCTGCACGTATTTATAGGTTCCGGGCGGCAGACCTGTGAATGCGGCTAGTCCGTTTTCGTTTGTTAGGGCGCTGCCAATCAGTATATCCGCCATAAAGTAAAGACTCCTTTTGATAAGGTGTATTCGGGGTAGTTTTCGTCCCGCAGAGTAATCAGCAGAGAACCTTCCCCTGTTGTGCGGAATGGGAAAGCCAGGCATTTGGGACAGTTCCTATACAGGCAAGCCCCCAACCCCTGCGCTGCAGGCTGAAAGGGACTGCTGTCCGCTGCCCAAATCCGGTAAAATCCGTCATAGTAAAAAGGGAGGCAAACCATCCCCCAACTGTTTGTTATTCCGCTGCTGACACAGTTTCCGGCAGAGTCCGTAAGAAAGATACAAGCTCTGCAAAGCGGCAGCTGTTCTGTATAACAAAACAAATTGAGGAAACCGATATTTCGACAATGGTTCATAAGGCACGGTCCTTTTCCTTCATTTCGGGAGCACTACCTCCGTTTTAGTATATGTGTTCTTTTGGCTGTGTGTGATGTTTTATCACTCTGCAGGACCCAAAATCAGAGCAAATCTCTTATTTTTCTCAACGGAATACCATAGCGAAAATTTGCATATTTTTTCAAACAGACAAGTTGTTTTACAGAATTTTTTGATTTCAAATTCAGTGGATGAAAGGAACATATATGGCTACGGCTTTGTCGAGTTGGTAAGAGAAAGGGGAGGCCGCCCGGTTGCTTTTTTTCGATGGATACGTTATAATAACCTCACGGCATAAGCGAAAGCAGAGCTTTCGATGCCTGACAGAGCATTGAAACATGATGACATGAATCAAGAAACAACTTTTTATGGATGTAGCGTAATTTGCCCTGGTTATCATGTTATAATAACCACACGGCGTAAGCGAAAGCAGAGCTTTCGATGCCTGAGAGAGCATTGAAACATGATGGCATGAATCAAGAAACAACTTTTTATGGATCAAGTGTAATTTGCTCTGGTTATATGTTATAATAACCACACGGCGTAAGCGAAAGCAGAGCTTTCGACGCCCAAGAGAGTATTGAAACATGATGGTATGGAGCGGGAAAACCGCTTTTTATAGATGAAAAGAAGTTTGTTCCGGTTATCATGTGATAATAACCTCTGAAACAAAACAGAGCGGGTGCTCCTGATCGCGTTGAGTACAAAACGGTATTGCGCAGGGAAAACCTGATATAATAATATTAATAGACAAAAAGAGAGGTTAATCCCCTATGAAAAAATGGATGGCAATGATAGCCGCCGGGCTTATGGCGGTTTCTTTTGCGGGATGCGGCGCAGGCGATGTTGGCAGTGCGGAATATATGGCCAGCAAGGCGGCGGCATCGCAGGCAGCAGCGTCGTCTTCTCAGGCATCGCAGAGCCAGGCTGAGGTACAGTATGAGAACTCCCTGAAGGGCCTGCAGCAGTATATGACGGCTAAGGGAGTGGCGGAAGGCGACCCCATCGCTATGGAAGCCGGCTTGATTGGCGCCAAGGAAGGCGTCAGGTACCGCGGCAGCTACGAGGGCAAAGAGAATATTACGCTGGAATTGTATCGATACGATCCTTCCGATCAGAACGAAGCAGCCCAGAAAGTTCTGGCCGACGTGAAGGAGAAGGGCACTTTCACCATTATGGAGAAGCAGGTTCCCGCCACTCTGAACGGCGACTACCTGATGGTCTATACCGACACGCAGACCGGAGATGTTCACGAGAAGCGTGCGGAAGAAGTCAAAACTATTTTTCTGAATTTTCAGAAATAATCTTTCAATACAGCAGTAAAAAAGCCTTTGCTCCATACGTGAGCAAAGGCTTTTTCTATGTGCGCAGCCGTAAAGCGGGAGACGGGCCTTTTTCAATGGAACCATTCAGGAGCTTGCGTTCAGCAAATCCAGTACGGTCTGGCCGTTATCTTCTTCGGGTTGGCTCGTCCCTTCCTTTAGGTCGTCGGGGATTCCTTCCCAATTCAGAATCACGCGGCCAATGCCGGTATCCAAAGTCGATTTCGAGAAATTCTCGTCGTCTTCCTTGTCAGGGAAAATTTCGTAGATGCCGATCTGGATGGTCGACTCTTCTTCCTTACCCGGGAGCTGATAGGTAACCTTTAACGGGTAGTAATACATTCTTTTCGTGACTTCGATGGGTTCTTTTTTCGGATCGGTAATTCCCCATCTTACAAGCTTTACGTTGGAATTCGCGATAGCTTGAATCAATTCTTTCGTCTGTTCGTTGGAATCTTCGGGATAGTATAAATATGGAACCGTGTAATTTCCGGATTTGCTTTGCAGACTGTCTATAAATACCCCCGCCAATTCGTGTTGAGCAAGACTGCGGTCTGGGGGTTCCTCTTCTTTTGACTGGCAGGAACTGAACAGCATTACAAGAGTGAGACAACTGAATAAAATGAGCATTCTTTTCCTCAATAAAATCACTCCTTCTTTTTCACTCCTTGATTTTGGAGCTACATATCCCACGTTCCATAGTATATTGTGTCGTTTTGCAAATCGATGATTCCAAAGACTGCGTTAGGATACGGCGTATCCATTGAATTGCCGGAGGAAAGCGATGCCTGCGGATTACCGGTGTTTCTAAAGATATAATATCCGTTCTGTATGTTAAAATCAATTTCCTTTACCATGTCAGAAGAGGTGAACGCGTTAACTCTCTCGTTGATCAGGACGGTTAGGGAAGAATCAAGGGGAAGAGGACGCCAGCGGCTGAGTGATTTTTCCTGTAACAGTAAGCTCATTTCTTGCGGCGGAAGCTGATAGATATAGAAACAAAAGCCGTCACCCATTGCCCCGTAATCCCTTTCCGCGAATATAACCTTTGTTTCCGCTGGGAGCGTCAGCCCGAATTCCTCTTGAAATCGCTGAATCCTGCGGTCGGGTTTCATAAAAGCTGCATAGCACAGAATGGAAATAAGTGTAACGGCTGTCAGCACCATGATAAAAGAAAGCTTTCTCTTTGTCCTCATTATCATTTCCTCGTAGAAAGTATCGGCCAATCTATAAAAAGTGTGGATAGGCTGCTGCTATTATATTTGTTTCTATTTCTTGATTGCAAGAAACGAGTAGCTCCATTTCGGTTAGCAGTGAATTTCAATAAGTACTTTAAGCAGTAATAAGGGCCTTTGCCCTGTTACGAGCAAGACCCTTCTAAATCTATTTTTTAAAATAAGCTTCGCGCAGGCAGATAACGAAGCCGGCAATTCCTAAAGCAGAGAACACGAAAAGAGGGAGAAAATATTGCTCCACCAATAATGCGTTTACCACACTGACTAAACTGATAAACAAATAAGCGATCGCTCCGACGACGAACAGCATCATTCCAAATGTACTTTTTTTCAATGAGAGATCCTCCTAACAAAGAAATGCGGAACCGCATTTCTTTCATATAGATATGTTGTCAAGTTCTTATCCTTTTTTTTCAATGTTCAATTTAGAATAGGAGCGAGGACTTTTTCATGTGTCGGAGCAGCTTGTGACTTATTCCTGAAAGAAGATTCCGATAGATACCGGCTTGTGTAGTACTGTTTATTCTGCCTTTTCCTCTTTATGTTTTTCCAGGGTATATTTTTTAGCACATCCTCGGAAATAGATTTCATAAATGCAAATCCATAAGCCTATCAGACCGATCCCGCAGAAAATGATATAAGGCAGAATCAAATGGTTTCCTAACAGAGCGCCCAAAGTTCCGGTGTATTGCCGGGTGGTTTCTCCCATTTGAGTGATATCAAATGGATTTTGGGCCAGAAACAGACTGAGCACAAGAAATCCGATTATTCCAACAAGAAACAGTATCATTCCAAAAGTGGATTTTTTCAAAGTAAATGAATCACCCTTCCGTATGTCTGTCGATTTTGAATTTGAAGAACGGAAATACGCTTAGTACATCCCCATAGAAATAATCATAACAAATAGCATCGCTACAATCTTTCTTATGCTTTCCATTATACAAAATGAAAACTGCATTGTTTAAAAGGGCTGCTCTTTAAATTTTTAAAAAGTTGCAAATCAAAACACTTATGAATATATATTTATTATAAATAACATAAAAATGAAAGTCAATTATATTTTGAATGATTGTTTTTGTAGCATATAAAAAAGATAACAACAAAAAACCGGAGCTGTAATCCACAGCCCCGGCCTTTCCGGAGGAATCAAATATTTTAGATCGCAAAGCGATGCTTGCCGATTGTTGTAATGACCTTGCGGGAGAAAATCCACTTGCTTGTTGATTTTTCGGGATTATAATAGTAGATTGCTCCACCGGACGGATCGGAGCCGTTGATTGCGTCGCGCGCTGCCTTATAGGCAGAATCTGCTACCGGCGCGTTAATGCCGCCGTCGTTCAGGCACGAGAACGCTCCCGGCTGGTAGATCACGCCTGCAAGCGTGTTGGGGAACGAAGGGTGCGAAATGCGGTTCAGGATAACTGCGCCCACGGCAACCTGGCCCGCATACGGCTCACCTCGCGATTCCGCGGAGATGACGCGCGCGAGAAGGTCGACGTCGCCGCTGCTATATTGTCCCTGTCCGCCGCCGGAGCCCCCGGAGGAAGATGAGGAAGAAGAGATCCCCATCGCTTTGAGGGTCTGCGGCCCTGCGACGCCGTCTGCCGTCAGATTGTTCTTTTTCTGAAAGCTGATGACCGCCTGCTTCGTCTGTTCGCCGAAGATGCCATCCACATTTCCTTTGTAATAGCCCCAGTTTTTCAGCTTGGTCTGAATCTGCTTGACCTCATCGCCGCGCGAACCGACTCTCGAAAGCGTCTCTACGGACGTGCCGCCGCGCAGGCGTATGACGGCCTGTTCGCCTACGCCGCTGACAATGGAGATCATCAGCAGGTTCACAAGCAGAATCATCATAATGCGCCAGATGTATTTTCCGAATTCTTTATACTCTCTCTTTTGAGCATGTTTCATTATTATCACAACCCATTCTTTCAGTCCTTAAGAAAAGAATTCCCATACAAAGCGGATTTATTCGGAATCAAAAAAGCCTTTCATCAGGTGAAGGCAAAATTCTTTTTCACTTGAAAAAGTCGAAAAATGGCTTAAAACCTGGAAAAACAGGTCGAAAAACAGATAATTTTAAAAAAAGATGAAAAAACTTCAAAAAAAGCATTGACAATAGTGGAATGGTTTGGTATTATAGTCAAGCGCCTTACGAAACGGCGCACGAAACGAAAGGCCGAAAAGCCCGGTAGAATCGGACAGGACCTTGAAAATTAAACAACGAGAAAGACAAGAAGGAACCCGTAATTTTTGAGAGAAAACTTCTTGGAAACGAGAAGTGAGTACTTCCGGATAAGAGTTCTCAGAACTCTATAAAAACTGAGAAACGCGAAAGCGTACTAATTGAGCAGATAAAATGCTCTAAAATTAGATTAGATCGGCTTTGGCCGTTTTAATACAATATTTTAGAGAGTTTGATCCTGGCTCAGGACGAACGCTGGCGGCATGCCTAACACATGCAAGTCGAACGGAGTAAGAGAGAAGCTT
>NZ_AKFU01000040.1:0-21565 GCF_000277625.1 Clostridium sp. MSTE9 | reverse complement strand
CAACTTCGAGGTGTTGACAAAGTAGCAAAAGGAAGGGCAAAAATGGTATAATATAGGCAAAGAAAAAGCAGTAGGATGTGTTTAGGGATGCTGACAGAGCGAGCCGGGGTACAAATAAAAATGCACTGTATCACCCTTGAGGATCTGGTGCCGCAGGAGCACTTTTTGCGAAAATTGGAAAAGGCTGTGGATTTCAGCTTCATCTACGACGAGGTTCGGGATTTGTACTGCCCAGATAACGGAAGGCCTGGGGTCGATCCGGTAGTGCTGGTAAAATATCTGCTGGTCGGGTATTTGTACGGAATCGAATCGGAACGGCGCATCGAGCAGGAGATTCAAGTAAATATGGCCTACCGGTGGTTTCTGGGGTTGGATCTGGATGACCGGGTGCCTGATCACTCTACGATCTCCCAAAATCGGCGCAGGCGATTTCATGGAAAAAATGTGTTCCGCCACTTGTTCGAGCATATTCTGCATCTATGCATGGAAAAGGGACTGGTGGATGGAAAGATCATTCTGACAGATTCCACGCATGTAAAAGCGAATGCTTCCTTTAAGGCGAATACAAAAGTGCTGGCGGAGCGCAAGACAACGGACTACATGGAACGGCTGGACCGGTATGAAGCAGAGGAACGTGTGAGGTTGGAGTCATCCGGCGCCGTCAAGCCGCAGCGTGCCGGACGTGAGAAAAAGGAAAGCACAAAAGTGGAAAAGACGGTCAGCACCACCGATCCGGATGCCGGGATGCTGCGGCGGTCGGGGAAACCGGAGGGGATGCACTATCTGGATCACCAAAGCGTAGACGCCGCTCATGGAATCGTGGTAGACGTGGCGGTGACGCCAGGAAACGCGAACGATTCGGAGCCATACCTGGGGCGCATCGAATACATGCGGGAACACATGGGATTGGAAATTCAGGAAGCCGGCGCGGACAGCGCCTACGGCACCAGCATGATTTACCGGGCGATGGAGGATATGGGCATCCGGCTGCACACGCCCGGGGAAACGGGCGGGGCGACCTACAAGGTGGAGCTCAAGCGCGAGGATTTTCGGTACGATGCGGAAAAGGACTGCTTCCTTTGTCCATGGGGAAAGGAACTGACACTGCGGAGCCTTGAGAGGGAGAGCTACAATATCTGCCGGATATACAGAGCCGACAGGAAGGACTGCCGGGCCTGCCCGATGCTGAGCAAATGTGTGAGCAACAGCCACCGAAGCCGAACCATCCGGAAGAACATCTTTGAGGAAGCCGTAAAAAGGCAGCGGAAAACGGACGACGCTTCTACCCACAAGCGTATTCTCGGCCTGCGGCAGATTTGGTGTGAGGGCAGCTTTGCGGCCCAGAAATGGATGCACAACTTAAGGTGCCTGTTCAGGCGAGGAATAGAGGCAGCGGAAGACCACTGCCTCCTTTCGGCAACCGCCTTGAACCTCAAACGAATGATTAAGTGCTTAGGATAACCTCCAAGGCGCTATTTTTTTGCCTGTCCCATTACTTTTTTGTGTTTTCATCCCAGATGACGGGGTTTGTCAACACCTCGAACTTGTCCCGAAGTTCCGGGACAAGATCGGTGTGGCCTCGACAACATTGTTACTCTCTGCACGAAATGGTAAAATATAGGTAGGATACAACAATAAGGTTGCTTAATGAAAGGAGAATTTTTATGAAGTTTATCAAACTGATATTTAAGATTATCGCCGCGCCGTTTGTGGTTCTGCTGACGATAGTAACACCCATGATTGAATTTGTGTTCTGCTATGCAGCCGCTCTCTTGCAAGTGGTTTCCGGGATAGGTGTTCTTATCAGTATTGCCCTGCTGATAAGCGGCGAAAAGCTGGGCTTCGGCGTGTTCCTGTTCCTGTCGTTTTTGATTTCTCCTCTTGGGATTCCCGCCATTGCGGAACACCTGATTGACGGACTGCACAGCCTGAACAACTCGCTTCGCTTTTTCATTGTAAACTAACATCAGAATAACAGAGCTGCCGGGCTACTTCGGGCCAACTTGGCCCGAAGTTGTTTTTTCGAGGAAAGGAGGAAATGCACATAGCAACCACCCGCCTTATGACCCGTCATGCAGGAAGCGGCATGACCATTATGGAAACCTTAAAGGACGGTTTTGATTACGGGAAAAATCCAGACAAGACCCGCAACGGCGATTTAATTCTTGCCTATGAATGTGACCCCGACACGGCTGACGCAGAATTTTTACTCTCAAAAGCAAAGTACAAAGCTATCACAGGGCGGGAACAAAAACGGGATAATGATGTGCTGTATTATCAAATCCGGCAGGCATTCCCGCCCGGCGAAACAGATCCGGAAACCGCCCTCAAAATCAGTTATGACCTTGCCATGCGCTGGACGAAAGGCCGACACGCCTTTTTCGTGGTTTCCCATGCTGACCGCCCCCACCCTCATTGCCATATCTACTACAATTCAACCTCGCTGGACTGCACCCGGAAATTCCGGGATTTTATCGGTTCGGCCCGTGCGGTGCGGCGGCTCTCCGACCGTATATGTTTTGAAAATAGGCTATCTGTTATTACCAATCCGAAACGCCACAGCAAGGGAAAATTCAAGCATTACGGGGAATGGCTCGGCGGTCATAAGCCGCCCACCTTTCAAGAGAAATTAAAGGCGCAGATTGATATTTGCCTTGCAACGAAGCCGCCGGATATGGATACCTTTTTACAAGCAATGGTGGCGGCTGGCTATGAAATCAAGCAGGGGCGCGGCGGCGCAATTAGCTTTCGGGCAGAGGGGCAGGAACGCTTTACCCGGCTCCGTGCTTCTACTCTTGGCAAGGGCTACGGGCAGGAGGATATACAAGCGGCGATTGAGGGCAGAACCGCCCCGCAGCAACGGCGCAAGGTCAATCTGATTGTGGATATTCAATCCCGTATGAAAGCTGGAAAAGGCCCTGCCTATGAACGGTGGGCAAAGGTATTCAACCTAAAGCAAATGGCGGCAGCCTTACAGTATTTACAGGAAAACGGCTTGATAGAATATGCGGATTTAGAGCAAAAGGCCGCAGAGCTTACCGACCACTTTCATGTGCTTTCGGATAGCATAAAATCCACCGAAGCCGCTATGCGTGTCAATGCGGAGCTAAAGGCGGCAGTGGTGGATTACGCTAAAACCCGGTCTGTGTTTGAGGGGTATAAGGCGGCGAAGTACAACAAGAAATATCTTGTGGAGCATGAAGCGGATATTGCCACCTACCGGGCGGCGCAGGACACCTTCCGGCGTTTGCTGTCCGGGGCAAAGTTACCTAAAATGGATACGCTGAAAGCAGAGTTTCAGCGGTTGTCGGCAGACAAGAAAAAGGCTTACCGGGAGTATCGGGAAACCAAAAAAGATATGCAGGAAATTGTAACGGTGAAAAGCAATATTGACCATCTGCTTGGCCTGATGGACGCGCAGAAAAATAAGGAAAGGGAGCGATAGCGACATGACGCAACATAAGGTGCGAAGCGCCGACTTCGGGCCAACTTGGCCCGAAGTGGCAGGGTTTGGGGCGGCTTGCCCCAACAAGCAATTTTTAAGATTTGACCGCAGGGAAAAATCTTAAAAATGTGCAAGTGTCAATACACTTGCCCTGCTTGCGGGTTAGCGTAAGCCCCAAAAATGGCACAAAAATTGTGGTTTGCTTTTAATATCCTTCCGCCCCAAAATTCCGATTACCAAATTTGTATTTTAAATTTGCATGTCTATCGAAAATCATTATCGCACTTTTTCCTTTGAGATATCCCATGATTTGCGATATACTGTATTTTGGTGGAATTGAGAGAAGCAAATGAATATGGTCGGGCATTATATGTCCTTCTATGATCGCAATTCCCTTCCTTTTGCATAAATCTCTTATGATTTGCCGTATGTCGTCCCTCAATTGATAATAGATTATCTTTCGCTGATACTTCGGCGTGAATACGTGGTCATTATGTCTGTCTGTGTGCGGTGATGATGGTGAAACTGTAAGCATTTACGGTAATTTCGCTGCCGAGATGTACTATGATACGACTCCAGAGGCAAGATATATGGAGCTATGGTTGCCATTAAGTTCATCGCAAAGTATAATGCAAATATGGATAAAAACAATGGAATACAAAAATAATCTACTCCGGTTTTTTGCCTATTGGTATGGCGATTTTTGGGCCTTTAGCAGATGTTGTCCCATTTCGTTGGGTTATGGTTTGGTTCAGGCGTTGCGTTAATTATTATTGCTACAGTTACACACTGCAATCTCATTTAGCAAATAAATAGATGTATCATGGAAAAATGCGAATGGATATTACTCGCTATTTATATAATTTGGAGGGTTATAAAGTTGAATAAAATAACAAAAAAGAATGTCATTCCCATACTAAGCGTTACAGTGGTTGGTGTTTTATTAGGTCTTTTTTCGGCCTATATAGACAATAGGCATATCCATATCAATTTCTTCTTAGGTCAAATAAATGTAAATGCGATTCTTTCAAATTTTGGTATATGGATCCTTATTGCATTATTTATTTCATTAAAAAGCGAAAAATCTATTTCAGCTGCAATTAGAGTTTTGTTTTTTTTCTTAAGTCTAAATATTACATTTCATATATACCATTTATTGATTCATGTTAATGTTAATAGCTATATGTTAATTTGGTATACAATTACCGCAATATCGCCGTTTTTGGCCGTTTTATGTCATAAAATAAAGCAAGATAATATCTTAGCGGTATTACTATCAGCAGGTGTTATTTCGGTAATGCTTTTGCAAATTATGTCCAGTAATCATGATGATATGTATTGTGAGATAATATTTTTAATTTGTGCTATAATTCTTATGCATAAAAAATTGATTACAACATTAATATCACTGTGTATAGGACCTGCTATTGCCTTTTTTCTGTATCAAATGCCTTTCTTTTCCTGAATGAGATGGTTTTTTAGTAAAAAGTCTGAAAATATGAAGGATTAATAGATGTTTACGACTTTTGCGAAGGATTTTGGATTGGAGTATATTTTGATATAATAATGACGCTTTCCAAAGGAAAATGTCCTTATCTAATACAATGGAATATTGATATGTGTTTGCGAGGGAACTGAACAAGTTGAAAAAGGTAAGACCTGACCTCTAGACCTGTGGCTAATACCGGCGTAAGAAAGCAATTTCTTACGCCATCTTTGCGTCTGAAAGAGCTTCCGAATTAATTGAAGTCTCTCATTTACACCCCTTGATAGATTACATAGATAGAGTTATCAAATGACAAATTGAATTGCCATACAGAAAAATAGACTTGCTCTGCGATTTTATTAGCCCTTAATAAAAAATCAACTTGACAATAATACAATGACAGTTTTGGTTACTTGGTCTTTAAAAATATTGAAGTCTAAGCCGTTGTGTGAAAATGCAGATTTTTCCTGTCTAAGAGCATCAATTAAAATGCAGCAAGTGTAAACTTTTTCAAATAAGTCATCTTGCGTTATGCCATTTTTATTTAATAGCTCTTTAATTTTTAAAAAATATTCATTTTCAAAATTGGAAAAATGACGATTGATATCAGTATCTTCTGATATCATCATTCTTAACTGAGCCAGAGCGTGACTGGTATCGGCATATAAGTCAATATAATAACAGATCCAATTTTCGACAAAACTAGCTAGTGAAAAAGGTTGTTGCAAACTTAATTTTTCAAGTAAATGGCCTGAAATATTTTCAAGATAATCGTGAAAAGCAGCAATGTATATTTGTTTCTTATCTTTAAAGTAACTATATAGCGCTCCTGTTGAGATACCAGCACGTTTGGCAATCTCAATTGTATTGGTTTTATAATATCCTTTTTCGCAAAAAAGGGCAAACCCGGCATCTAGTATTTTTTTCTTTGTTTCAATAGAACGTTTTTGAATGGGTTCTCTTACATCATTCATAATATCACCTCTTTTTTATTATACTTGGAACTTTAAATCAGGTCAATGAAATGTGAATCATTATTCGCATTTTGTTGACATCTATCAATGCGGGTACTATAATAATAATGTGAATAATCATTCGTATATAGGAGGAAGAATAATGGATTTTTTAACACTGGCAAAACAACGCTGCACAACACGCGGCTTTACGGGAGCACAGATTCCAAAAGATGACTTAAATCAGATTTTATCGGCTGGACGTGTCGCCCCTACAGCCTGTAATAAACAACCACAAAGGATTATTGTTGTTCAAAGTGAAGAAAACATTTTAAAAATTAAAAAGGCTTATCAAACGTTTGGTTCTAAGTGTGTTTTTATCGTGTGTCGGGATCGACGGGATGAATTAATACGGCCATTTGATCAAAAATGTTCTGGCGATTTGGATATAGGTATTGTCTGTGACCACCTGATGTTGGCAGCAAGAGAATTAAATATTGGAAGCGTAATGGTTGGTTTGTTTGATCCCGCAATTATAAGCAATGAATTTCATTTACCAGAGTACATAGAACCGACAGCTTTACTCTTAATGGGGTATCCAGAAAAAGGCTTTTTAAGTCCAGAGCGTCATATTGCCCAACGCAAAGAAATAAGCGAAACGGTGATGTATGAGAAATATATAGATTAAGGTAAAAGTCTTCCATAGGAGTTGTTGAGTATGAAAGTATTAGTAAGTGCATGTGTACTAGGATGTAATTGTAAATATAATGGAAGAAACAATCGCAATGAAGCTGTGATTGAATATCTAAAAGGAAAAGAGGTTCTCAGTATTTGTCCTGAAATGTTAGCCAATATGCCTATTCCCCGACCATGTGCTGAGATTGTTGATGAAGTAGTGATGGATGATAAGGGAAATAATGTTGATTCTGATTATAGGAAAGCAGTTGCGCTTGCATTAGAAAAAATAGAAGGAGAAAAAATTGATTTGGCTATTTTGCAGTCAAGAAGTCCAACTTGCGGAGTTAACAATATATATGATGGAACATTTACCGGGAAGCTAATATCTGGTCAGGGACTTTTTGCTAAAGCCCTGATTACTAAAGGGTACCCCGTAAAAGATGCAGAAGATTTTAATATGTAGATTCGAAATAGAAAAATTCAATGTTTTTGCCGAATATCAGTTGGTCGTCGTGTCTAACTTTTCATTACATTAGAAAGAGGGATTAGCATTGCTGATCCCTTTTTCTGTACTCCAAAGGGGTACAGCCAATCTGTTCTCGGAAAGTTTTCGTAAAGTAGCTGCTGCTTTGAAATCCGCATTGAAAGGCAATATCGATAGAAGTCATATCTGTATCGATTAACATTTGACATGCTTTTTGGATTCGATATTGTTTCAGGTACTGATTCGGTGTGGAATGGATTGTACGGTGAAAACAGCGCAGAACTTCGCTTTCACTGATCAGCGCTACCCTTGCTAAAGTAGAGATGGTTATGGTTTCTGAAAAATGCATCTGAATGTATTGAAGCATGGTTTTTATTCGATCGGCATTTCGAAGATTTCGAATGCTGGGTTTTGCTTCACATATGGAATGATTTGTTAGCACAATTAGAATCAATTGCGATAATTCGTTCCTGACATATATTTCAAAACCATTTTCAGTGTTATAAAGTCTGTTCCATACAGAAATCGAGTAAGCGAGTATTTTGTCCTGCCAGTTAATGAATGGGTCTAATAAAATGTATGGCAGATTTTTATTCTGGATAATCGGCTCAATATAATTTTGCCAGTATATACTATCTATGCTTCCGATTAGCCTTGGATGAAAAACAATGGATCTTAAAACGTATTCGCCATCGTTTGTTGCATGAATGGAATGAAGAAAGCCTGCATTGATAAATATCCCTTGATTTTTGTTTAGGATATGTTCTGTGCTATTAACAGATACTTTTATCGATCCTGAGATTACCCATATAATCTCAAAATCTTCGTGCCAGTGCCAGGGAATAGAATAGCTTGATAAGTTTTCCTCATAAAAAGCAATCGGGAATTCTGACGTTCCATGCTTTTGAACTTCTTCACCGGAAGAATTCACTGTTACATTACATTTTGCTATGCTCATACAAGATACCTTCTCTTTGACGATTTTATTATATAATTTCGAGTGAAATATTATATAAAAGTTCGTTGAATGATGATATTATTATATCACAAAAAAGAGAAGGAGATCAATATGTTTCAATTACTGTTAGTAATTATCTATATTGCATTTATTAGTCTTGGATTGCCCGATTCCTTATTGGGTTCGGCATGGCCATCCATGTATATGGAATTTGGGGTGCCGATTTCATACATAGGCGTCATTTCTATGATTATTGCAATCGGAACCGTTGTTTCAAGTTTACAGAGTGATAAACTTACCCGTAAATTTGGAACCGGAAAGATAACGACCATCAGCATTACTATGACGGCAGTTGCTTTATTTGGCTTTTCCAGTTCACACTCATTTGGTTTGCTTTGTTTCTGGGCAGTTCCTTACGGACTTGGAGCAGGTAGTGTTGATGCATCCTTGAATAATTATGTAGCACTTCACTATGCAAGCAGACATATGAGTTGGCTTCATTGTATGTGGGGAATCGGCGCAACTATTGGGCCTTATATGATGGGATATGCCTTGAAGCATGGTCAGAATTGGAATGCAGGTTATCAGTATATTTCCTTTTTACAGATTGCTTTTGCAGTAGTTTTGTTTTTTAGCCTGCCGTTATGGAAGAACCAAAAAGGGACGGCAGAAGAGAATGATATTTTAGCGGGAAAAGCATTGCCTTTGAAAGAGGTAATTCAGATTTCTGGAGCAAAAGAAGTAATGCTTTGTTTCTTTTGCTACTGTGCTTTGGAACAGACGACCGGCTTATGGGCAAGCAGTTATCTTACCCTGATCAAAGGATTTTCAATTGAGACAGCGGCTGGTTTTGCAAGTATGTTTTTTATTGGTATTACCATTGGGAGGGTATTAAGTGGATTTATAAGTATGAAATTAAGCGATTTACAAATGATTCGTCTGGGGCAGGGAATCATTGCGGCTGGTATTATTATGATGTTACTGCCGTTAAATGAAGTAATATCTTTGGTCGGCTTGTTTTTCTTTGGTTTTGGATGTGCGCCAATCTACCCATGTATTATTCACTCCACTCCGTCCCGTTTTGGTGCGGATAAGTCACAGGCAATCATCGGGGTTCAGATGGCAAGTGCATATGTGGGAACCTGTGTGATGCCGCCGCTATTCGGCTTAATTGCAAAGCATATAAATATTGTTTTGCTGCCGGTATATTTGCTAATCATTCTTTTATTAATGGTGATGATGCATGAATTGCTGGTAAAAAAAACTGCTTGAAGGGATGAAGAAAATGTTTGCTGATTATCATGTTCACACAGAATTTAGCGATGATTCTGTTTATGAAATGGAAGAGGTTGTAAAAGATGCAATACAAATAAAAATGGAAGAAATATGTTTTACGGATCATGTAGATTATGGAGTTAAGCTGGACTGGAATGATAAGAAAGAAATTCAATATCGCGATGGTATGCCTATGGCAAATGTGTATTATCCAGAATATTTTGAGACGATTAAGGAATTACAATATTTATATGGTGACTTGATTGCTATAAAAAAGGGAATGGAGTTTGGAGTACAGGTGCATACAATTTCTCAATATGAAAAGCTCTTTGTGAAATATCCATTTGATTTTATTATTCTATCTGTGCATCAAATAGATAACTTGGAATTATGGACACAGGATTTTCAGAAAGGAAAGAGCCAGAAAGAATATAACGAAAAATATTATCAAGAGCTGCTGGAAATTGTAAAACAATATAAAAATTATAGTGTTTTGGGACATTTAGATATTATTATAAGATATGATAAAAATGGCACATATCCGTTTGAAAAGATTTCAGACATAGTTAATGAAATTTTAAAAATTGTCATTCGTGATGGAAAAGGAATAGAAGTAAATACGTCATCCTACAGATATGGACTTACGGATATGACACCATCCAAAGATATACTTACTTTATATAAAAAATTAGGCGGTGAGATTATCACGATTGGAAGCGACAGTCATAAAAAAGGACAGCTAGGTGCACATATTGAAAATACCAAGAAAGTATTATTCGATATGGGATTTCGATATCATTGTACATACGAGAATATGAGGCCGCATTTTCATAAGTTGATATAATAGAAAATTGTCCGGATAACTTAGTTTATCTTCACTATAAAAGGAGACACAGTATGCGATCAGAAAAAGAAATGATGGATTTAATCATAGCAGTTGCCAACAATGATGTCCGCATTCGTGCGGCCTACTTAGAAGGTTCACGTGCAAATCCAAATGTACCAAAAGATATCTTTCAAGATTATGATATTGTATATGTTGTTACAGAAACAAGGTCATTCAGAGAGGACAAAGCCTGGATTGATCGATTTGGTGAGCGCTTGTATATGCAATATCCAGAGGAAAATATCTACTACACTTCTGATGTTGAAAATTGCTATGGTTGGCTAATTCAATTCACTGATGGAAATAGATTGGATTTACATGTAAAGACATTAGAAACTGTACTTAATAGTCTAGAATTGTATAAAACACTAGTTGACAAGGACAATATCATGCCTCAAAAACAAGTATTGTCCGATGAAGAATATTGGGTGAAAAAGCCGGTGCCAAATCAATTCTATTGTACATGTAATGAATTTTGGTGGTGTTTAAATAATGTGGCGAAGGGATTATGGAGGAATGAGATTCCATATGCAATGGATATGATAAATTTTCAAATAAGGCCAATGCTTAGGCGGCTGCTGGAATGGAAAATTGGGATTGATAATGATTTTTCAGTCAGCGCAGGGAAATCCGCAAAATACATGGACAAGTATTTGCCGAAAGGGATTTATGAACAATACTTAGAATCTTATTCGAAAGCACAAATAAACGCTATATGGGATGCTGTTTTTCTCATGTGCGATTTGTTTCAGAAAATTTCTTTGGAGGTAAGTGAGAAATTAAATTTCCCCTACGATTTGACAGAAGCAAGAAATAGCAAGAGCTACCTTGAGCGCGTTAAAAGCTTACCGTCCAACGCAACAGAAATATACTAGATTTGCCTATTGCGATGAAGAGGAAGCGCTTTGCCTTAAGGAATACGAATATAAGCGCAAGCAAAATAATACACCCGAAGATATGTTTATACAAATTGATATTCCACTGACATTGGTACATCAATTTGAACTTATGAAAAACGCCGGTTTTAAAACGGTTGAAGTTTTGTATCAAAATTGTGGAACAGTAATTATTAGAGCAGAAAAATAGCAACTAATGAAATGATGTAGGGGGTGATAATGATTGAAGTTCAATGGTTACTATGTCCTATATGTGGCAATAAAACAAGACTGAAAATTAGGAAAGATACAATCCTCGAAAACTTCCCCCTATACTGTCCCAAATGTAAACAAGAATCTCTAATCAATGTGCTACAACTCAATTTGTCAGTTATCAAAGAGCCAGACGCAAAGACGCAGAGCCGATAATCAATGAGTACATATCTCTTGATTATCGGCTCTTTTCATATAACAATTTTCTGTTATACGATTGCTGACAAATTTAACAGACATACAAAGCCGTCATTTTCCGTTAAAAATCGGAAAGAGTATACCTGTAATTCTTCTTATTCTGGCGGCTTTGGGATAAGGAGGTTTTTATGTACCCCAAAGCATTTTTTTCTCTGAGAGAAACGCCGCCATATTGTGACGGTTTAATATAGCAGAAAAATTTCATTTACATAGTTTAAAAGTATTATATCAACTTGTGGGCGGCTATTGCGCCCATTTTTTATTCGACACCTTTCGCGCTAATTTGCGTAAAGGTGTTTTTTTGTATCCTTTTTTCACTGACAACGTATGGAACAAGCCTTGTCACTTCGGGCCAACTTGGCCCGAAGTCCGACCTCGCTGTCGTTCCCCTCCCGCTCCATTTCGATTCACTATTCCCTAAAAAATCGAAATGGAGGAACGCCTTATGGCAAAAATCAATCTGCGGGATTATTACCCGTTTTATAATTCAGACTTTTTTGTTGAGATATCAGATGAAATCAAGGACGCTTTGCTGGAAGCAGAACGTTTGGAGAAAAACTACATTCGCCGCCGCTTCTATAACAAAGCCCACTATTCGCTGGACGCTGACGACGGGATCGAAAAGGATATTCTTTTTGAATCCCTTTCCCCTTGCGAGATTTACGAGCGTAAAATTACTTCCGAACAACTGCACTCCGCAATCGCTTACTTGCCGGACAAGCAAGGAAAACGAATTTATGCCCATTACATACTCGGTATGAGTAAATCCGATATTGCACGGGCAGAGGGTATAAATGAAAAAGCCGTCAGAGTTGCTATTGAGAAAGGGTTGAAAAGCATGGAGAAATTTTTGAAAAAGTCTTAATTTCCAGTTCCGAATTTGCCTTTCAAATCACATGGCTATTAGAAGGAGTTTTTTCTCCATCTGCCGTTCTTTGACAACTGAATACAGATAACCCGGATACGTTCAATCAAAAGGGAGCCAAGCCACAGGGTACGCCAAAACCGCCCGTTGAAAGGGGGAAAAACCAAACGGAGCGTGAGCGATTCCTACCAACTGTGACAGAGCAGATATGGCAATCTACCCGGCGATAATCTTTTGATTGGTACAATGATACTTACGGTTTGAACGCGTCACAGTATTGACCGTCGCGCCATCAGCATGGGGCGGGGTGAAATTCCCATGAGGGCGGTTGCCGCCGCCTGTCCGGGTTATCCTCTTATTTACCATATAGGAGGCCGCGCCGGGCATTTCTGTCTAATGACAGCCCATTCTTTCCCGGCGCGGCACTCCCCCTATTCTGGCATAGGAGAATCGAAATGGAAAAAGATATGAATTTATCGGAAATACTGCCTGAACCGTGGAGCAACAATGCTTGTCGCGGCTATGTCATTTGGGCAATGGAAAGCTGTGGTTTTAGCTCTGATGATATTCGGCGCGTGGTTATGGAACTGAACGAAAGATTTGACTTCAAATCCATTCACGAAGCAGACGGGCATTACCGGAACAGTCCCTATTGACTTCGGGCCAACTCGGCCCGAAGTATGAGGAAAGATTAACAGCCATCACTTTTGCTTATAAAGTGGTGACTGTTTATGTTTCCTCATAGGACAGCAGGAAACATAAAGTACATTTTTCATTTGAGAAGGAGGCACAAAGCGATGGTAAATCTGGAACAGATCATCACAATGCAAGATGTGGATATTGCCACAGTGGATAAATCACAGTTGACAGATGTTAGCGGAATCGACTTTGATAACAGCCTGCCTCAAAGGGAACGTGCGGCACATATTTTGAAGCAGGTAAAAAACCCTTACTGCTTCCGTCATGGAGATACTGCGGTAAAGGTAGAGTTCCCGGAGGACGGCCCCCCCTTGCAGGATGTAATTACAAACTTTCTTATACGGCAGAAAAGCGGCCTGTAATCGGTCATGTCACTTCGGGCCAACTTGGCCCGAAGTCGGTAATATCAGCTATCTAACAGTATTTTTAAGCCCTCGACAACATTGTTCGCATTATGCTGAAATGGTATAATGTAAGTGTAATGTGATAGGAAGGAGGAAGCATGGCACGAACCAAAAACAGGGAAACAAATACTGCTGTTTCTCAATTTTCGTATAATCCTACACGGTGGAATCTTGCAAAATATATCCGGTTATCCAAAGAGGACTTGAATCGTGGCAAGGACGACAGCAACAGTGTCACCAATCAAAAAAAGTTGCTTGATGATTATTACAGACAGCACCTTGATGAATTTGAAAGCGCCGAAACCTATGTTGATGACGGTTGCACAGGTACAGACACGAACCGGGCAGATTTTCAAAGACTGCTGGCCGACATTTACGCGAAAAAGGTAAACTGCGTGATTGTCAAAGACCTTTCCCGTCTTTCCCGTAACTATACGGACGCCGGGAGCCTGATTGAAAATTTGTTTGTTCAGATGAATGTACGCTTTATCAGCTTGGCAGAGGGCGTAGACAGTTATTTGAACCCTGACAGCGTATCAAGTATTCTTGTTCCTATAACGAACGTAATGAACGACCAGTATTGTTACCAAACTTCAAAGAAAATCCGTCAGGTGTTTGACTACAAGAAACGTAATGGCGAATTTATTGGCTCCTATGCCCCCTATGGCTACATCAAAGACCCCAATGATAAACACGCTTTGTTGGTAGACCATGAAGCCGCCGAAGTGGTAAAGAAGATTTTTTCCATGTGTCTAAGCGGTATGACCGTCAGGGCTATTGTGAATCATCTGAACGACCACGGTGTTATGTGTCCTTCCGTTTACAAGCAAAGTCAGGGATTAAAGTACAAATGCCCCAACGGACAGACACAGCCCATGTGGAGTACCATTACTATCAGCAATATGCTGAAAAATCCCGTCTATGTTGGAGATATGGCACAGGGGCGAAACCGTGTGAAAAGCTACAAGATACACAAAATCGAAGCTGTACCTGAAAAAGACTGGATTGTTGTCCCGAATACCCATGAACCGATTATTGACCGCGAAGCCTTTGAAAAGGTTAAGCAACTGCTAAAGCGTGACACCCGCACTTCTCCAAAACAGAAACAGCTTTATCTGTTTAGCGGCTTTCTCCGCTGTGCGGATTGTGGCCGGGCAATGTCGCGGATAGCAAGCAAGGAATTGTACGTTTACTACCAATGCGGAACATATAAGAGCCTTTCTAAAAAAGCCTGCACTATGCACTCTATTAAAAGCACAAGGCTTGAAGCGGCTGTACTCTATGCAATCCGGCAACAGGTACATCTTGCAGTCAGCTATTCCGCTATTGTATCAAAAATTAACTTGGCTCCGCTCAAAAAAAGCCAGTCGATACGGCTGAATGAACTGATTACCGCAAAAGAAAAAGAGCTTACCAAAATCATGCGGTACAAGCAAGCACTTTATCAGGACTGGAAAGACGGTCATATCACACATAATGATTACCGCCACATGAGTGAAGATTATGAACAGCAAAATGAAGCCATTGGCACAGTGATTGCCAATCTGAAAAAAGAGCGGGACGAACTGGAAAATGGCATTGACACCGAAAATCCTTTTTTAGCAACTTTCCGAAAATACGAGAACATCGACAAGCTGACAAGAGAAATCTTAATCGAACTGGTTGACCATATCAAAGTATACGAGGGCGGCGACATAAGCATACGGTTTAAGTTTGCCGACGAGCTGCGCCGCATTATCCAGTATATCGAAGTCAACTCGCATTTACAGGTAGGATAAGACACCTACACACGAACAGAGCTTGTTGGTTTTCCTAATATATAACACTCATATGTGGATACGGTAGGAAAAAATGCAAAAAGGATAACAGAGTATATCCAAAATCAACTAGAAGAAGATAAATTAGAGGATCAATTAACGTTTAGGGAATACCAAGACCCTTTTAAGGGTAGCAAATAACAATCTTTTGCAAATGTCAGATCGTACCAGCCATTGCAATGGCCGCCAGTAACGGCGGGTTATACCCGCTTTTGAAATACCACCGGCGTAGCCGGTGGATTTTTATTATCTGGCAGTTTCCTCCGCCCGTTCCCGTCTGAGGAAAAGTATGCTATAATGTTCCCATTGTAACGCCGCGCCGGGAGCGCGGCAGAGGAGGAACTCATGTTTTACCGAAAGACTTCGCATGGGATAGAGATCCCGTCGTCCCCCGATCTGGATTTGCTCCAGACGCTCGACTGCGGCCAGTGCTTTCGCTGGCAGGTGCTGCCCGGCGGGGAATACCGCGGGATTGCCTGCGGGCGTACACTCACGATCACCGAGCAGAACGAGACGGTGCTGTTCCACGGAGTGACGGCGGCGGAGTTCGAAACAACCTGGATTCCTTACTTCGATCTGGATTTCGATTACGCGGCGGTGCGCGAGTCGCTGGCGCAGATGCACCCGGCGCTGCGGCAGGCGGCCGAATTTGCCCCGGGGATCCGTCTGCTGCAGCAGGACCCGTGGGAGGCGCTGTGTTCGTTTATTCTGTCTCAGAACAATAACATCCCGCGCATTAAGGGACTGGTGGACAGGCTCTGCCAGCTGCTTGGCGAAGAGCACGACGGCTTTTATGATTTTCCGTCGCCGGAACGTCTGGCTGTTCAGACGGTAGATTCCCTTGCGCCGGTACGCAGCGGCTTCCGAGCCAAATACCTGATCGACGCGGCGCAGAAGGTGGCTGGCGGCGAGGTGGATTTAGAAGCTCTTTCCCGCCTGCCGATCGATGAGGCGCGGCAAAGCCTGATGAAAATTTACGGCGTGGGGGAAAAGGTGGCGGAGTGCGCGCTGCTGTACGGCCTGCACCGGCTCGAAGCGTTTCCCATGGACGTGTGGATGAAGCGCGCCATGGCAGTGCTGCTGCCCGGCTATACTCCGCAGCAGCTTGGGCCGTATGCGGGCGTGGCGCAGCAGTATCTGTTCCATTACAGCCGGTGTAATGCACAGCTGTTCTCTGCCTGAATGGCACAAAAATTCCATGGAAGATTTTATAGATATTTTTTTCACAAGCCTGTCTTTTCTTCCGGTTTATGGTATAATGACAATAACGTATTCTAAAATCATTCAGGAGTGTGATCCATATGCCATTGGTAAATACGACGGAAATGTTCAAAAAAGCCTATGAGGGCGGATACGCCATCGGCGCGTTCAACGTCAACAACATGGAAATCATTCAGGGAATCACAGAAGCCTGCCATGAGCTGAGAGCTCCGGTCATCCTTCAGGTGTCCGCAGGCGCGCGCAAATATGCCAACCACACTTATTTGACAAAGCTGGTGGAAGCCGCAGTTCTGTTGGATCCCGAGCTGCCCATCGCTCTGCATCTGGATCACGGCCCCTCCTTTGAGCTGTGCAAGGAGTGCATCGACGGCGGTTTTACCTCCGTCATGTTCGATGGTTCCTCCAAGCCCTATGAGGAGAACGTGGAGGAAGCCCGCCGCGTTGCGGAGTATGCTCACAAATACAATGTAACGGTCGAGGCCGAGCTTGGTCAGCTGGCCGGTATTGAGGACGAAGTGAGTGTGGATGAGGACAAGGCACATTTCACCGACCCCGATCAGGTAGAGGATTTTGTCAAGAGAACCGGCGTGGATTCGCTGGCGATCGCCATTGGAACCAGCCACGGCGCCTATAAGTTCAAACCCGGCCAGAAGCCGCAGCTGCGCTTCGATATTCTGGAGGAGGTTTCCCGCCGTCTGCCCGGATTCCCCATCGTACTGCACGGTGCCTCGTCCGTTGTTCCACAGTTTGTGGAGGAAATCAACCGTTACGGCGGAAGCATGCCCGACGCGATCGGTATTCCGGAAGAAATGCTGCGCCAGGCGGCTACCATGGCTGTCTGCAAGATCAACATCGACTCCGACCTGCGTTTGGCCATGACCGCCAGCGTGCGCAAATATCTGGCGGAGAATCCTTCTCATTTCGATCCCCGCCAGTACCTCGGGCCCGCCCGCACCGCCATCAAAGAGATGGTCGAGCATAAGATCAACACCGTTCTGGGCTGCGCAGGCAAAGCATAAAGGGCCCTGGAAACGGCCGCTTTGTGTTGTGGATCAATCCGTGAAAAAAGTCGCTTCGGCGGGAATACAGTGTGAACTGTTTTAGCTCTCCGGGCAAGCCCCTTTGTCCTTTGGACAAAGGGGCTTTTTTATGCAGCGTCTGCCGCTATGAGACTGTTTACCCTGTAAAAGGAGAACGGCGTTCTGTCTGTTTGCCCGCTGATTTTGGACGGACGCGTATACCTTTACTCTGAGCGGAGGAGAACAGATCTTCCCCAAAAGGTTCATAATTGAGGCTGAACCCATCATATTTATTCAGACAGAGATACCGGCACAGGTACCTACACAGCCGCTGGATGCTGATCCGGCGGTTGAGTTCTCCTTGGCTCGGTGTGCAGGTGTCCGGATAAAATGGAGGGGGCTTGTTGTATGCGCGCAGAATTTGTTGATTCGGTATTGACCTTCTCGTTCGATAACATCGGCACGATGACTCTTGCGGCGATCTTCCTGCTGATTGGCTACTGGATCAAAAGTAAAGTTCATTTCCTCGAAAAGTTTTGCATCCCCGCTCCCGTGGTGGGCGGATTCTTATTCGTGTTTATCAATTTCGGCTTTTACTTAAGCGGAGCGGTCAGTTTTCAATTTGATTCCACGCTTCAGTCGGTCTTTATGCTCGCGTTTTTTACCACGGTAGGGCTGGGGGCCAGCCTGCGGGTGCTGCTGACCGGCGGTAAGCTGCTGGTGATTTATTGGCTGGTAAACGTGGTGGTAACGGTGCTGCAAACAGGCATTGGCGTCGGGCTTGGCCCGATGGTGGGGCTGCACGCGGCCTATGGAATTGTATCCGGCCCGGTGGCTCTGGTGGGCGGCCACGGCGGCGCGGCGGCCTACGGCCAGACGCTGGAAGCGATGGGCTACCCCGGCGCCAGTCTTGTCGGGCTTACGGCGGCGACCTTCGGTCTGATCGCAGCCAGCCTGATCGGCGGGCCTCTGGGCCGCCGCCTGATCATCCGGTATCGCCTGGAGCCAAAGCCGGAGGAGACGTTTGAGATTGATGTCGCGGGCTACGAAATGGAAGCGGCGGAGCGGCCGGAGATGGATTATGCCGCCACCATGAAAAACCTGACCGCGCTGATGCTCTGCATGACGCTTGGGGCGGTCATCGTCGGGTATCTGGGCCAGCTGGTTCACATGTCGATCCCCACCTATGTGGGCGCGATGTTCTTTGCCGTGCTGGTGCGCAACCTGAACGAGAAGTATCATTTTTATGAGTTCCGGATGGACTTTAACGACAAAGTCGGAGATGTGACTCTGGGGTTGTATCTGTCGATGGCGCTGATGACGCTCAAGCTTTGGGAACTGGCCGCGCTGGCGCTGCCGCTGCTCATTGTGCTGGTCACGCAGACGGTGCTTCTGGTTCTGCTCACGTATTTCGTGATTTTCCGGATTCTGGGCAAGAATTACGACGCGGCCGTCATGTGCGCCGGCCTGATCGGGCACGACATCGGCTCCACCCCCACCGCGGTAGCCAACATGACGACCATTCAGGAGAAATATGGCGAATCCCGCAAGGCGCTGATCATCGTTCCCATTGTGGGCGCGTTTTTGATCGATGTGTTCTATCAGCCGTTCGTCATCTGGTGCATCAATATTCTGTGCTGACCGCTCCTCCTCTGCGCCGCTGGGCAGAGGATTTGGAACAACGGCGTAGATTTTTTCTTCGCATAAAAATGCTTGCATGAGCGCGCCGCGCCGTGCATATGTATTGGTATGAAATAAGGGGGAGAGAGCGATGTTCGTCGTATCTGTGAAAGCAAAGCGTAAAAATATCCTGCTGGTTATTTTCCTGATTCTGGTGCTGATTCTTGTTACGATCACCGCAGTGGTTGTTCATGGCTCCGGCAGCGAGGCGACGATGGGCGGCCAGAAATATAATCTGAAGGCGGAGAGCAATGAGGACCGCATTGCGTTTTTGACCCAGTTCGGCTGGGAGGTTACGGAAGAACCGGTCGAAATCCGTGAGGTGACGATTCCGGCGACCTTTAACGAGGTATATGAAAAATACAATGCTCTGCAAAAGGAGCAGGGGCTCGACCTGACCCGTTATGCGGGCAAGATCTGCAAACAGTGGGTGTACCAGATCAACAACGCCACCGATCAGGGTTCGCCTGTTCGTGCCACCATGCTGGTTTACAGCGGCAAGGTGATCGGGGGAGATATCAGCTCCACCCCGCTGGACGGCTCGATGTGCGGATTTGCCGGCAGTGACCGTATCACGCCCGGCAATACGGCGCAGCAGCTCACCTCTTCGGCGGAGTCTGCCAAAGAGACGAATGTCAGCGAAATCCCCACCAACGCCTGGCCGACGGATTGACCTGGCGCATCGGATATCATTTTACATGAATAATTTAAAGCGCGGCGTGCGGGGAATGATTCTCCGCACGCTTTTCGTCTTGACGTTTCCCGCCTGCCCACGGTACAATAGAGCCGACAGCTTTACAAAAGGACATTTATTTCTTTCTCTGCCTGCGGCGAGGAAGAATTGCCGTATTCAGCCGGATGCCGGTTCGGTTGTCTGGCAATAGTAAGAATACAAAGGGCAGGGGGAAAGTACGATGGCGCTGAAACGGCTCGATAAAATACTGGCTTCTCAGAACATCGGCAGCCGCAAAGAAGTGGGCCTGATGATCCGCAAAGGGCGGGTCACGGTGAACGGAGCGGTGGTGGTGCGGCCGGAGCATAAGGCTGATGAGGAACAGGATGCGATTGCAGTGGAGGGCCGCGAGTTGGCGGTTTCCCGCTTTATTTACCTTATGATGAATAAACCGAAGGGCGTTCTGTCTGCTTCGCGCGATACCAGGGCTAAAACCGTTGTGGATCTGGTTCCGCAGGAGTGGCAGCGCCGGGGGCTGTTCCCGGCGGGCCGGCTCGATAAAGATACGGAAGGTTTGCTCATTTTGACAAACGATGGAGATTATGCACATAAAATGCTCTCACCCAAAAAGAAAGTTGAGAAAATTTATGATGCCGTACTCGATCTTCCCATCGATTCACAGGATATCCTAGCCTTTTCTGTCGGAGTAAAAATGAAAGATTTCGAAGCACTTCCTGCAAAATTGTCTGTTTTGCCCCCTGAGCTTGCCGACGAAAAAATCACGCCTTTGCAGCGTCAGGTACGCGTATGTATCCATGAGGGAAAATTCCATCAGGTTAAACGAATGTTTATGGCCCGCGGAAAAACCGTGCTGGCGCTGCGCCGCGTGCAGATTGGTTCGCTGAAATTGGACCCGAATCTTTCCCCTGGTGAAATTCGACAAATGACTGCCAAAGAAATTCTGGCGGTTTTCACCTGAAAAGCCTCCTTGTTTTTATCACATCTTTAGCTTCTTTATGGGATTTACCTAAACGCTCCATGCAAAGTTTGGGTAAAAAAGGTCTGTTAAAACCAGGGTGGTTCTGATATATTAATAATATCAAATCTTGCTATTCCATCAGGTTTTTGGCGTCAAGTGACGCCGTGCTTTCAGACTGATCCATATGCTCAGGAGGTTTATTATGGCAAGCTTATCACTCAGAAACATTTACAAGATTTATCCAGGCGGCGTGACGGCGGTTACGGATTTCTGCCTGGAGATCGAAGACAAGGAATTTATCATTCTGGTTGGCCCGTCCGGCTGCGGAAAATCCACCACGCTTCGTATGATCGCCGGGCTGGAGGAAATTTCCAAGGGCGAATTGTACATCGGGGACAAGCTGTCCAACGACATTGCCCCCAAAGACCGCGATATCGCAATGGTGTTCCAGAACTATGCGCTGTATCCGCACATGACCGTGTTCGATAACATGGCTTTCGGCCTCAAGCTCCGCAAGACTCCGAAGGATGAGATCAAGCGCCGCGTGGAAGAAGCCGCCCGCATTCTGGATATCTCTCACCTGCTCGACAGAAAGCCGAAGGCTCTCTCCGGCGGCCAGCGTCAGCGCGTTGCGCTGGGCCGTGCCATCGTCCGTGATCCGAAGGTCTTCCTGCTTGACGAGCCGCTCTCCAACCTG
>NZ_AKFU01000039.1:0-69534 GCF_000277625.1 Clostridium sp. MSTE9 | reverse complement strand
TTTTTCGGGCTGCCGCGGCGCGGCTTCTGGTGTCGGCTGCACTTGCGGAGTTTAGCCGCATCCGGCGAATGCGCTTCTTCTTTTTTGCTGTTCCCGGCAACATATCGTACAAGCGGCCCGGCATACGCTGTAACGAATATCCAAAAGGGAGTGGCGCGAATGCTAACGGTAAAACAGCTCGAGGAAATGAGCCGGTTAGAGATGGATCAAATAGACAGAAATCAGCTGGCCGACATTCAGGGGATTGAGATCGATCCCGCGATGCCGCTGGAAGCGCGAATGGAAAGCTATCTGGAGCAGGTCAAAAATCCGTATTGCTTTTTGTGCGGGAATACCGTCGTTCGCGTGCGGTTTGCCCCTGAAGGCGACACGCTGCAGAACAAGCTGGAGCACTTTTTCGTCAGCTTGAAAAAAACCTGAATGCAGAAGCCGAAAAAATGATGGCAGGGTTCGCTTTTACGATGGCCTGATAATGTGAGACAGAGGAGGGAGGGATCATGGCCCGCATCAGAGAAAACAGTGCCCCAAAAGACCGTGTTTTTTGGAACGCCGCTTTGTATATCCGGCTCTCCAGAGAGGATGGAAACGACGAAAGCTACAGCGTAAAAAACCAGCGGCAGCGATTGATGGAGTATTTGGAAAACCGCATGCTCCGCGAAGAAATGCGCCTGGCCGGCATCTATGTGGACGATGGCTGCACAGGCACGGACAGCGACCGGGAAAGCTTTCAGCGCATGCTGGAAGAGATTGATCAAGGGATCGTCAACTGTGTGATCGTCAAAGACCTGTCGCGTCTCAGCCGTAACGATTGGGAATGCAAAAGATACCTGCAGCATCTGTTTGTCGTGAAAGATGTGCGGTTTATCTCTCTGGAGCTTCCGAAATTGGATAGCTTTGAAAACCCGGATGAAGTTTATGAAATGGGTGTTTCGATCCAAAGCATGTACAACGAAAATCACTGCCGGGAAACCTCCATCAAAGTTCGGGGAACCTTCAACATGAAGCGCGGTAAGGGGGAATTTATCGGGGCCTTTGCGCCATATGGCTACAGTAAAGACTCGAATGACAGGCACCGGCTTCTGGTGGATCCTCCGGCTGCGGATATTGTCAAGGATATTTTTTACTGGTTTGTGCGGGACGGCATGAGCAAAATCGGGATTGCAAAAAGGCTGATCGGCATGGGAATCCCCTGCCCCGCTGCCTATAAGCGGCAGAACGGGATGAAATACCACAACCCTGCCATTAAAAACAAGGAGCCGTTGTGGTCTGCCCGCAGCATTACCGCGATCCTTACCAACCAAATGTACTTAGGGCATATGGTGCAGGGCAAGCAGAAGGTAAAGAGCTATAAGGTGCATACACGCATCAACATACCCGAAAATGAATGGTTTATCGTGGAGGACACGCATGAGCCGATCGTAGACAAGGAAACCTTTGATCAGGCGCAGATGCTGATGCAAAAAGACACGAGAACCGCCCCGGGTGCCGGGCGGCTGTACACCTTTTCCGGGTTTCTGCGCTGTGCCGACTGCGGCAAAGCAATGGGGCGCAGAACCTCTAAACATCTGGTGTACTACGCCTGCAAAACGAATCTCACGCAGGGGCAGTGTACCCGGCATTCCATCCGGGACGATGTCTTGGAAAGGGCCGTTTTGAAAACCATTCAAAAACAAGTCGCGCTGATCGACGATATGGCGCAGCTGATCGACGACATCAACAATGCCCCGGCTCCGC
Organism: Clostridium sp. MSTE9; assembly: GCF_000277625.1. NCBI lineage: Bacteria > Bacillati > Bacillota > Clostridia > Eubacteriales > Clostridiaceae > Clostridium > Clostridium sp. MSTE9. Next base: position 67,800 of record NZ_AKFU01000039.1, on the reverse strand, counting down.
GTGACGTTTCCAATCGGCTGGCTGCTTCTCTCAGGCTGCAAAAGCAGGAGCTTGAAAAGATTTCGGGCATCAGAACAGGGCTTTATATAGATTGGAAAAGCGGCGATATTACCCGCGAAGAATACCGCCGCATGAAAAAAGAGTTTGTGGATAAGGAACAGCAGCTCAGGCGGGATATAGCCGGCCTGGAGAAAGAAAATCAGGGTATGGCGCAGGATGCCGCCGAGCCCTGCTTTGATGCTTTCCGCAGGCACAACAACCTGAGTCACCTTGATCGTGGTATTGTCGCCGGGCTGATCAAAGCGATTCATATTCATGAGGGCGGCGGCATCACAATCAAATTTAATTTTGCAGACCCATACAAGCGCATAGCGAAGCTGGTTGAAAACCGCAGAGAAGAATAAATCGTTGTAAAGAACTACAGCAGCGGAGAAGTACACGGTTTGATGGATTCTCGTTTTGATTTGTCCGGGGTTGTCATAAAATACAGGCGGCCACCGGTGCCACGGGCGCAACAGGCGCTACCGGACCTACAGGTCCTACCGGCCCTGCGGGCCCCGCGGGCGCAACAGGTGCCACGGGCGCTACCGGTCCCACCGGACCTACCGGCGCAACAGGTGCAACAGGTGCTACGGGTGCCACAGGCGCAACAGGTGCCACCGGACCTACAGGTCCCACAGGCCCTGCGGGCGCAACGGGCGCCACAGGTGCTGTTGGCCCCACCGGACCTACCGGTGCAACAGGAGCCACGGGAGCTACCGGACCTGAAGGTCCTACAGGCCCCACAGGCCCTGCGGGTGCAGCAGGCGCTGTCGGCCCCACCGGACCTACCGGCGCAACAGGTGCAGCGGGCGCGATCGGGCCTGAAGGTCCTACAGGCCCCACAGGCCCTGCGGGCGCAGTAGGCGATATCGGCCCCACCGGACCTACCGGACCGACTGGTCCCACTGGACCTACCGGACCCACCGGCCCGACAGGTGCTGGTGCGGTTATTCCCTTTGCTTCGGGTATTCCCGCAGTATTGACTACAGTTCTGGGTGGATTGGCAGGTACGACCACTGCCGTTGGGTTCGGTAACTCAGCCACGGGCTTGAGTGTGGTTGGTGGTACAATTGATACCACCGGTGTTACCAACATGGCCTTCTCCGCCCCGCGTGACGGCACAGTAACGGCCATCGCGGCTGACTTCAGCCTTTCTGTAGCGGCGACTCTGGTTGGTTCCACTGTTACGCTCACAGCGCAGTTGTACTCTGCTCCCGCAGCGAGCAACGTCTTTACGCCGGTAGCGGGCGCGCTTGTCACACTGGCTCCCCCGCTTACTGGAGTGGTTGCCATCGGTACGAACAGCAGCGGCTTGGCAACTGGTCTTGCCATACCGGTTGTAGCTGGCACCCGCCTCATGCTGGTCTTCTCGGCAGCGGTAACTGCAGGTATCGACCTTGCCACGGTGATTACTGGCTTTGCCAGTGCTGGGCTTACAATCGAATAACACGCAGACCTTTTTTCTGGAGGCTCGGATTTTTCCGGGCCTCCTTTCCTTTAGGAATCCCCCGCCAATCCGACTCTCTGCAGCCGGATGAATTTTCTTTTCCGTAACAGAGAATTTGGAAGCCGATCAGGCTGATCACACAATCTTTTTCAGCAGCCAAAGACCCCGCCGGGACGGTACCATCCGCCGCGACAGGGTCTTTTTTCTGTGCAGTTTGATTATTTCTTTGATTCCTTGTTTTAGAAGAATTTAGAGAAGCAGTTTCTACAAAATATTACACAGATGGATTTATATTGGTAGCACCTTAACGCGAAATGCAGGTTATAAAATTTGCAAAACCTGTTATTTAAAGTTTTAGTGAGCAGTTTTGTACATCCTCCTTAAAAAATCAGGCTTTTTATCAGATCTTTCTTCTGGGGTTTTGTATATTCCACAATATACTTTTTTTCATCCAGGCCTTTTTATTATCTCTGATTAAAAATGATTTTTTACGTTATTTTTTGCCGTAAAATTTCTTTGGAGAGTCGATCAGCTAGAAATTTCACAAACGGAAGAATGATGAATTTATTTTATGCAAATACCATAAACTATATTTCTGTTATCAAAATTTATTAAGGCAATAATTTTGTTTTGATTCCTTTATTATGTGAATAGAACATCATTTGTATATTTAGTCTTGATGGAAGTGATTATTTTGAAGTTCATTGGTAAAAACGCACATACTTTGGTTGACAGAAAAATAACCCGGTGTTATCATTAGCGTGAAATTGATCCAAAAGAACCTTGTAGAAGAAAATCGGGAGCAATTTTAGCAAATCCATTTCGGTTTCTTTTGGACAAGCTTGATAAAACTTTTGTATTTTTTGATACTCCCTGGTTTTCATTTCTGCACTGGCTGGCAGTGCGGGCAATCCCTTCCGCTTTTCGCGGCTTTCATTTTCAAAAACAGAGAACAAAGTCTGGAAGGATCGGCTGAGTTCTTTGTTTTCTCTCTGATGAACAGAACTGCAAATTATCCTTTCGCCGGTTGGCGGATGTGCAAGTGCCGGAAAAGGCGGGGCCGGCTTTTCCCGGCACTTGCGGCGGAATACAGATGCGGCGGCGTCTTTTCGTGCTTTTCTGTTTTTAGAGAATACAGCTATTACATAAGTATAAGGGAGAGAGATTTTGTGGAAGTATCTTTTGACGTAATGCAAAGCTGCGCGATTGCAGCCCTGGTGGTTTTGCTCGGCCGGGGACTTGTCAAGCGCGTCAAGTTTTTGCAGACCTATTGTATTCCGGGCGTTATCGTATGCGGACTGATCGTCAGCATCGTACTGTCCTTACTGAAGAACGGCGGAATTTTGACCGTAAACTTTGATGTAAAGGTGCTCAAGGAGTTCTTTATGGACATCTTCTTCACCGCCGTCGGCCTGACCGCTTCTGCCAAGCTGATCAAAAACGCGGGCGGTAAGCTGCTGATTGGTATTACCATTACGACGATTGGGTCCATTCTGGCTCAGGACGCACTGGGTGTTCTTTTGACAAAGCCGCTGGGCCTGCACCCTCTGCTCGGCCTTGGCCTCGGTTCGCTGTCTCTGATGGGCGGCGTAGGCACCGCCGGCGCGATTGCCCCTCTGTATGAGGAGCTGGGGGCTGCCAACGCGACCGTCATCAGTGTTATGGGCGCTACCTTCGGCATGATCTTCGCCAGCCTGATCGGTGGCCCTGCTTCCCGTTTCCTGATCAAGCGCTACAAGCTCAGCGCGAACAAGAACGAAGTGGACGTCAGCAAGCAGAGCGATACCGAAGTAACTCCGCTGGACACCAAGAGCCTGATGGGCAGCGTCTGCCTGGTTGTCATTTCCGCCGGCCTTGGCTCTTACATTGCAATTGCGCTGGGGAATGTCCCTTCCATCGAGTTCCCCTATTTCGTCGGCTGCATGCTGGGCGGCGTGATCATCCGCAATATTCTCGACCACACCAGCTATGAGGTAAACGAGGCAGAGGTAGACGTTATCAACTCCATTACCCTCGATCTGTTTATCGCGATGACCATGATGACCATCGATGTAACAAAGCTCGCTGATGTGGCCGGTGCGTTCGTTGTGGTTCTGGCCAGCCAGATCATCCTGATGTTCCTGTGGGTATGGCTCGTTACCTATATGGTGTGCGGCAGAGACTACAACGCTGCCGTTATGGCCGCCGCCCATGTTGGTATCGGCCTGGGTTCCGGTCCGAACGCCATGGCGAACATGCGCGCCGTTATTTCTGAATACGGCCCCGCGAATGTGGCCTGGGTTGTGTTTACCCCCTTTGCGCTGATCGTGCTCGACATTGTCAACCCGATCTTCTGCACGATTGTGGCCCCGTTTGTGGCAGGTCTGTAAACTGCTTACAGGCACTTTCCTTGTTTGGTATGGAATTCGTTCCTGAATCCTGCCAGGCACAATAGAAATTTGGTGAACAAGAGACAGGCCCTGAGCGGGTCTGCCTCTTGTTTTTTCTTTTGTTCCGGAAGGTGCGGCCCGCAGGAATAATGGACAAACGAGATCTCATACGATGATACCAGACCGCGCGTTCAACACCACAGCAAAGGGGGAGTTGCCTAACGTCTTACTTGGTCTGCGTATATGCCATTTGTAAAAATGAGGAACAGTTTGTAGACCGGTGGATGGATTCTATGCGGGAGGCGGATCAAATTATTGTAACCGACACCGGATCCACCGACGGCACCGTACAGCGTCTGCGTGATAAAGGGGCCGTGGTGTATGAGGAGGTTGTCCGGCCCTGGCGGTTCGATCGCGCGCGCAATCTCTCGCTGTTTCACGTTCCCGAAAACGCAGATATCTGCGTTTGCACCGATCTTGATGAGGTGCTTTCTCCCGGATGGCGTGCCGCTTTGGAAAAAGTCTGGCGGCCGGATACGACCCGCGCCAAATACCTGTATAACTGGAGCCACCATGCAGACGGCTCCCCGGATCTTCAGCTGTATTACACGAAGATCCATTCCCGGCAAGGGTTCTTCTGGAATTACCCGGTTCATGAGTATTTGGTCTATACCGGCCCCATGCCGGAGCACATCGTTTTTGTGGAAAACATGGTACTCGATCACTATCCCGATCCTATTAAATCCCGGGGCTCTTATCTGCCTCTGCTGGAAACCGCCGTAGAGGAAAATCCCACGGACACCCGCATGCTGTATTATCTTGGCCGCGAATATATGTACAAGAAACAGTGGCAAAGCTGCATTGACACAATGAAGAGGTATCTCGCCCTCTCCCGATGGGAAGAAGAACGCAGTGCGGCAATGCGCTGGAGCGCCTACTCCTGGAACATGCTGGGGAAACCGCGGGAGGCCGCGCGATGGTATCTGCGCGCGATCGCTGAAGCACCCCAAATGCGCGACCCTTACGTGGAATTTGCACAGCTGGCCTATCAGCAGAAAAACTGGCCCCTGGTGTACTGTTTAACCCGGCAGGCGCTTTCCATTCTGGAGAAATCAAAGAATTTTGCCAATATGGGCTATGCCTGGGATCACACTCCGGAGGATTTGTGCTCGATCGCCTGCTGGAATCTGAAGCTTATGGATGAAGCCCTGGAGCATGCGCGCCGTGCGGTGGAGCTGAACCCCGACAACGAGCGCCTGAAGAAAAATCTGCAATTAATCTTAACCGCCATGGAGAAAGCTCCCCCGGATTGATCGCCCGAGTATCTTTCCGACCAATTTCCCCAATGTTCCTCCAAAGTCTTTCCGCCGGAGTATCTCTGTGCGGAAAGACTTTTCTTTTTCATATCGTCGGGAATTGTACGACTGCAACATGATTTTCAATAATAACGAGGAACAATAGGATGGAGGGTTTATTTTACTTTCTGTGTTGGTCTTGCAAAATCAGTCCATAATGATAGTAAAGGATGCGTTTCCTTTGCTGCGCCCGCCTTTTTGCCTTGCACGATTTTCCGCTGCCTGCATGTTTTTCGGCAAGTATTTTTCTTTTGATTGCAGGTATTGACATTTTGATTGTTTTTTAATATCATTAAATCATATAATATAAGTATGAAATGAGGTTTTACTTCATGAGGATTTCTGCCAAGGGCCGTTATGCTCTTGCCGCAATGGTCAGCATGTCTGAATCCTATGCGAGCGGAGAATATATTACCGTTATCAGCATTTCGGAAAAGCTGGGAATCTCTAAAATTTATCTGGAGCAGGTTTTTTCTCTTTTGAAAAGGGGCGGGCTCGTCAACTCCATCAAAGGAGCGCAGGGCGGGTACCAGCTGTCGCGAATGCCGCGGCAGATCACAGTGTATCAGGTACTGTCCGCTGTGGAGCTTTCGCTGTTTGAACCGGCGGAGGACACCGTGGTGGAGAAAGCCCCGGACATTGAAAAAGCCATGCGCCTGAGCGCGTTTGAAAAGCTGGACAAGGCCGTCGCCGACGCCCTTTCCGCTGTCACGCTGGCGGACCTGGCCACAGAGGCCGAGCGCCACCGTGAGGAAAACACCTTTATGTTCTATATTTAAGGTTCGATCACACCCCGGCCGCTTTGGCCGGGTCATCAAAAGCCGGGATGGCTTCCCGGCTGACACACCGCGGCTCTGCCCCAGGGCAGGGCCTGTTCTTACAAGCAGGAGCATTTTTATGGAATTCAATACGATTTGTGTACACGGTTCTTCTCATTCCTATGATAAAACCGGTTCGGTTTCCGTGCCGATTTTTCAAACCGCTACCTTTGCTCACCCCGGCGTGGGGCAGAGTACCGGGTATGATTATTCACGGGTGCAGAACCCGACCCGAGAATACCTGGAGGAGACCATGGCCCGGCTCGAGCAGGGCAAAGAGGCGCTGGCGTTCTCTTCCGGCATGGCGGCGATTTCCGCGGTCATGGAGCTGTTTTCCCCCGGTGACCACATTATTTGTTCCGATGATCTGTACGGCGGCTCGCACCGCCTGTTTCACCATATCAATGCGAAGAACGGTCTTTCGTTCACGTCGGTGAATACCTCGTATCTTGAGCAGATCGAGGCCGCCATCCGGCCGGAAACAAAGGCCCTCTTTGTGGAGACCCCCACCAATCCCATGATGCAGGTGACCGACCTGAAGAAAACGGCGGAGCTTGCGCACGTTCATGGGCTTTGGCTCATTGTGGACAACACCTTTTTAACGCCGTACCTGCAGCGCCCCCTGACGTTGGGAGCGGATATTGTGGTGCACAGCGGCACCAAATACCTTGGCGGGCACAACGACGTTCTGGCCGGCTTTGCGATCGCAAACGACCCGCAAATCTGCGAGCGGCTGCGCTTTGTTTATAAAAACACCGGTGCGTGCCTTTCCCCGTTCGACAGCTGGCTTTTGATCCGCGGGATCAAAACGCTGCCCCTGCGCATGGATCGTCAGGAGCAGAATGCCGGAAAAATCGCCGTATGGCTCACCAAGCAGAGCAAGGTGCGTCAGGTGTTTTATACCGGTCTGACCGATCATCCGCATTACGCGCTGTCCAAACAGCAGGCCAGCGGTTTCGGCTCGATGATCTCGTTTGAGGTGGACAGCCGCGAAACCGCCGAGCGCATCCTGAACCGGGTGAGTCTGATTCACTTTGCGGAAAGCCTTGGCGGCGTGGAAACGCTGATCACCTACCCGATGCTGCAAACGCACGCGGAAATCCCCGCAGAGGAGCGCGAGGCCAAAGGCATCACGGACAAGCTCCTGCGCCTTTCCGTGGGGATCGAGGACGCCGCCGACCTGATCGCCGACCTGGACTATGCCCTTGGGCAGGACTGACGCCCGCTTTATTATGCTGATTCACCGGACAGGAGGAACCCAATGTCTTTTGATACCATATATGACCGCAAGAACACCAATTCGCTGAAATACGATTGTGCCGCCCGCTGTGGAAAGCCCGAGGGGCTGCTGCCGCTTTGGGTGGCCGATATGGATTTTCCGGCGCCGGAGTGCGTGAACGAGGCGCTGGAAGAGCGCTGCCGGCACGGAATCTACGGATACTCGGAGCCGGACGAGCGCTATTTTCAGGCGCTGCAGAACTGGTTTTCCACACGTCACGGCTGGAATGTGGAAAACGGATGGCTCATTAAAACACCGGGCGTTGTGTTCGCGCTGTGCGCGGCCATCCGCTCGCTGACCCAGCCCGGCGACGCCGTGCTGATCCAGACCCCGGTTTACTATCCTTTTACAGAGTCCATCCTCGCCAACGACCGGCGGCTGGTTCGCAATTCGCTGGTCTATCAGGATGGCGGCTATTCCATCGACTTTGAGGATTTTGAGAGAAAGATCGAGAGCGAGAAGATCAAGCTGTTTCTGCTGTGCAATCCCCACAACCCGGTGGGACGTGTATGGACGGAGCAGGAACTGGTGCGGATGGGCGAAATCTGCCTGCAGCACGGCGTGACCGTGGTTTCCGATGAAATCCACGCGGATTTCGCGTATCCCGGGCACCGGCATCTGGTGTTTGCGTCCCTGCGGCCGCAATTTGAGCAGATCACGATCACCTGCACCGCGCCGACCAAAACGTTTAATTTGGCGGGCTTGCAGATCTCGAATATTCTGATCCCAAATCAAAGCCTTCGCCGTGCTTTTCGCGCGGAGCTGGATCGCGCCGGATACAGCCAGGCCAACGTGATGGGCCTGATTGCCTGCCGGGCCGCGTATGAAGGCGGCGCTCAGTGGCTGGACGACCTGAAAGAGTACCTTGTCGGCAATCTGGATTTTGTGCGCGAATACCTGCGCGAGCATATTCCGTCGATTTGTCTGGTAGAGCCGCAGGGAACATACCTGATCTGGCTGGACTGTGCGGCCTTAGGGCTGGATGACGACGCCCTGAACCGCCTGGTCATTGAAAAGGCAGGCTTGTGGCTCGACTCCGGCTCCATGTTCGGGGAAGAGGGCAAGGGCTTCCAGCGCATCAATATCGCCTGCCCGCGCGCGGTGCTTCGGCAGGCGCTGGAGCAGCTCGCGCATGCGGTAGCTGAACTGTAAATTTTATTTATTACTTAGAGATGGCCTGCGTTCTTTGGAGCGCAGGCCCTTTTTATTGTGGCTGTTGTTGCAGAGGGTGATCCACCGCATGTTTGGAGCAGGGCTTGTCCTTATGCCGGCAGGGCTTTCTGATTCATTCGCCGGAAGGCTTTTGTTCGCGAGAGAATGGGGTGTTTTTTCTGCGGGTTTTCTCGCGATGTGAGTACAGGCTCAGCCTGTCTGCTGGTGCCCTCGCGTGGGGTTTCTGCTGGCGCAGAGCTTACCCCTCGTGCCGGGGCGGGCATTTACTTTCTTTGCAAAGATTCGCCAAAGGGGAGAGTTTCGATTCTCTCCCCCTTGGAACCCCCTCTCAACGACCAAAGGCGCTGCCTTTGGAAACCGGGAGAGGCTCCCGCTCTGGTGCTTTTTCACGTACAGGCACGGCCTGTGCGTGAAGCGAGTGCATAAGGAAAGCTTTCACGTCTGCAACTGGTACGGAAAGTGCTCTTAATCCAACAAAAAATGCGGCGAAGCCAGCATCCTAAAAACTGCGAGCCAACGAGAGCGCTCTGAAAATGCCCGCCGACAGACGGGATTACAAAACTGATTTTCTAATGTAGTTCGGAGAGTGGACATTTTCATTGGAGCGCCTTTTCAGTAGTTTTCGTCGGTGCATTCAGGAACTGTTCCCCAAACGGATTCCAAAGGTGCCCTTTGGAAGGCCTTTGCTTACTTTCGCCCTTTCACGAAAGGGAGTGCCCGCCCCGGCATGAGGGGCAGGCTCTGCGCCAGCAGTATTTCCTCGTGAGGCAACTCACAGAAAAATCGCTTTTTCACACCAAGATAAAAAAGAAGTATTATCCCTGCGGTGAAGCCAAACTGAAAGACTTTTCTTTTTAGTAAAGAATGTCCCCCCGGCACAAGGGGCAAGCCTGTGCCAGCAGAATTCACATGTGGAACCCGTAAAGACAAAAATAATGATTATGATAGAAGGCCGTTTTCGCGTGAGAACAGCCAGCGCACACGCGACGAATGGAGCGCGAAGCGAAAGCCTTTCCTCAAACTGTCCCGCGACGTACATGCAGGTTTAACCTGCCCTGCAAAAAAATAAGCGCTGTTCCTCAAAAGAAACAGCGCTTATGGCCGGGGGCCGGGTATCTGCACACAAACGGTGCGCGCAGAAATGGTTCTCTTACAGACAAGGGCGGCAGGGCCGGAATTGGCGATGAACAGAAAACATCGCCTCAGCATGAAATTCGGGGGAGAATGTTCATCAAAAAATTCTCCGGCCCGTGCCGGGGGCTTGCCTGTAAGGCAACAAAAAAGCGCGTGTTACGGAACCCCCTGAATAAGGGGCGCTTCCATAAACACAGCGCCTAAATCACCAAGTGCAATACACAACTCCCGCGTTGGTGGGATTCTCATTCTTGCTACAGCCCCCTATACAAAAGGGGAAAAATGAGTTATACTGTGTCTGCATAGTGCGGCTTTGCCGTTGCTTATGGAGGACTGGTCTCCGTAGGCAGGGGACGGGGTGTTCGCTGCACTCCGTTCCTGCTTTGCACTTTAATCATGCCTTACATGGGTATCCTACCATTATTTGGAATTTTTTGCAAGATAAAATACAGATATGAGAAAAATTGTCACATCGTGTTTTTGATGTGCTCCACACCGGGTGTTTCAAACCCGGTGTTATTTTTTTGCCCATTTTGCAGCAGCACCATCATAAATTGAACATAATATCTTTGTATTTTAAATTGTAAATTGTATAAAACAAACTATAATAAAAACGAGGCTATTTTTAGATTCTAATTTTTTGGGAGGGATTCATAGTGAAAAAGGTATTATCGGTACTGTTGGCCGGTGCCTTGGCCATGAGCACCCTTGCGGGCTGCGGAAGTACCCAGAGCAGTACGCCAAGCTCCGGCGGATCGGCGCAGAGCACAGGAGGAGACAACGCCGAAAAGACCACACTCGTTCTCTGGACGAGAGACCGCGCAGATGCCAGCTTTATTCAGCCGTGGATCGACAAGTACAACGAAACCAACAAAGACGGCATTTTCATCGATTACCAAATGTACACCGACAACTTTGAGCAGGCTCTGGATATGGCCTACTCCACCAACAGCGGCCCCGACCTGGTGGGCGTTTCCGGCATGACGGACATTTTCACCAAGTATGTCAATCAGGGACAGTATGTTGAGATCGACCAGTATCTTACCGACGAACAGCGCGCACGGTATAAGAGCCTTGTTTCCAATGGAATTGACGCCATTGACGGCAAGCTGTATTACATACCTGTATTCGGCAGCACCGGCCGCCTGTTCTACAACGAGGGCATTTTTGAAAAATGCGGAATCAAAGAGCCCCCGAAAACCATGGCGGAGCTGACCCAGACCGCAAAGATCATTACCGACAAGCTCAAGGGAGAGGGCGTTTACGGCTTTGCGATGAACCTGAAGAGCCCCTCGTCCGCACTGCAGCGCTCCATCGATTTTATCGTGCAGCGTTCCGGCGGGAGCAAGCAGGGCTATGATTTTGGCAAGGGAGCCTACGACTTCTCGATGTATGAAGAAGCGGTGAAAGAATTCCGCACCATCTTCACAACCGGCATCGCGTTCCCCGGCTGTGAATCTTTGGACATCGATCCGCTGCGCACCCAGTTTGCGGCAGGCAAGATCGGCATGTATATCTCCTGGTCGCACGCGGACCCCGGTGTGTATGCCAGCCAGTTCCCAACCAATGAAAAGTGGAATGTGGCGCAGCTGCCCACCATCGACGGAAAAGTGTACTCCCAGTCGATTCAGCCTTATAAGGGCTACATGATCACCAAGACCTGCAAGGCCCCCGAAAAAGCATGGAAAGCCTGCAACGACCTGTTCTATTCTGATGATTTCGTCAAGGCGTACCATGAAGCCGGCCTCGGCAGCGTCATGGTAGACGACCTGAAGAGCCAGGTAAAAGCCCCCGAAATTCTGAAGGGCAAAGAAAACGGACTGCTTGGCGCGACCGATAAGTTCTGGCCTGCCACCCCGCAGGAGCTGAACAGCCAGGCCGTTATTGTAGAGGGCAACGATCAGTATACCGATCTTGCCGGGATGATTCTTGGCACAGGCGATATCAAGGCCGGCCTCGCGGCTTTGACCGACCGCTACAACGCCGCCCTGAAAAAGGGAATTCAGGAAGGCAAGGGCAAAGAGCTGAAAATTGCAAACTGGGATCCCACCAATCCCAACGGCTGATCAATTCTATAAGCTCCTTCTGTTACGGCGCAGGCCGCTTTGTATGGTGTGACTTGCAACGGCCTGCGTTTTCCCCGGATTTATGCGGAGCGTCTGGTGGCGCTCCGCATAAAAAATCTAAAATCTCTGCGTGATACTTTGAAAGGAGGGCCGGAATCGATGAAAAAGATCAGGGCAAAAAGGGACTTAAAAGAGAGCCTGCAAATTTACGGGATGCTGGCGCCGAATCTGTTTCTCTTCCTGTTGCTGTCCGTATACCCCATTATCTGGACCTTCCGGTTCATGTTTTATTCTTACGGGGGCCTTGGTACCGGAGCGCCGGTTTTTATCGGGTTTGAAAACTTCAAACGGCTGTTTACCAACGATCCCGTTTTCTGGAGGTCCGTCACCAACACCTTCATCTATGCGGCGGGTAAAATCGGGCTGGTGATTCCGCTCGCTTTTTTCTCGGCGCTGATGCTGAATCAGAAAACACTCAAGGGCGCGGGCTTTTTACGCGCGACCTTATTCTTGCCCACCATTATGAGCTCCGCCGTGATGGCGCTGGTCTTTTACCTGATGTTCAACGTTTATAATGGCGAGGTCAATAAATACATCATGAAGCTCGGCCTGTCAGAGCTTCCCATCAACTGGCTGGGGCAGGATTACGCCATGCTGACGGTGATCATCATCGGCATCTGGGGCGGGCTTGGCAACTATATGATCTACTTTCTGGCCGGTCTGCAGGGGATTTCGGAAGAAACCTACGAAAGCGCCAATCTGGACGGCGTGAACTGGTGGCAGCGCATCTGGTACATCACTTTGCCGATGCTCGGCCCCATCCTGAAAATGATCCTGATGCTCTCGATCGTGATCGCGTTCCAGGATATGAGCACCGTGATGGTTCTGACGGAGGGCGGCCCCGTCAACGCGACCATGATCATGTTCCTGTACGCGTACCAGTTCTTCTTCCCCATCGCTCCCGGCTCCATGATCGTTACCCAGTTTGGCTACGGCGCCGCGGTCAGCGTTGTCGCCGCGGGGATCGTCGGCATTGTGACGGTCATTTATCTGGTGCTCGCCAGAAAGCTGGATGATCTGTATTAGGGCTGTTTGTAAACTCAACGCAATTGTCTATTTTGGTAAAAACAGGCTGCGGCTGCGTTGAAAATCCTCGGAATACAACGAGTACGTGTGCCCCTTGGGTATTCCTGCGGTTTTCGCCTTGCCTCGCTCTGTTTTTGCTCAAAATATCCGGCATTTTTGAATTTACAAATCAGCCTAGGGGCAATCCCGGAAAGCAGGTGGAAACAGATGCAAAAAATCGGAATTTTACTGGGAAGGCTTATTTCCTGGGCCATTATACTTGTACTAATTGTCTTTACGGTGTATCCTGTACTATATGCACTGCTCGGCTCGTTGAAAACGAACGCCGAGCTGAACCTGGGCAGCTCCGTTCTGCCCGCAGTACCCCAGTGGGAAAACTACTATACCGCTTTTGTCAAATCCAATTTTCTGCAGTATGGCAAAAACAGCCTGATCGTCAGCCTGGCCACCATGGCGCTGGCCGTGATTACGACCTCGCTTTCCGGTTACATATTGGCCCGGTTCGATTTTGTAGGCAAGCGCCTGATGATGGTCTCTTACGGCGCCATGATGTTCGTTTCCATCGGTTCGGTCGCGCTGTTCCCGATCATGCAGCTGCTTGACAAGGTCGGTATGAGCAAATCGATGCTGTCGCTGGTGCTGGTGCTGACCGGCGGGCAGATCGCCAATGTCTTTTTGGTGATGGGCTTTGTCAAGGGTGTGCCGAAAGAGCTCGACGAGGCCGCGCGCATTGACGGCTGCAGCATTTTCAGAACCTGGTGGCAGATCATTGTGCCGCTGGTGCGGCCGATTCTGGGCGTGGTGGCGCTCTTTACCTTCCGCAACACGTGGAACGATTACATCACGACACTGGTTCTGACCATGTCGAACAAGCGCCTTACCACCCTCACGGTGGCGGTTGTTCAGCTCAAATACAGCGTGTTTGCCGCCGCGGAATGGCATATCATGCTGGCGGGTGCGTCGCTCGCGATTATTCCTGTGCTGACCCTCTATTTCTTCACGAATAAACAATTCATTGCGGGGCTGACGGCCGGAGCCGTAAAGGGCTGAGCTCTGCGATCAATGAAATGCCGGGGAGATTCTTATGATCAATCATTTCAGGAGCATGTCTTTAAGGAATCGAATCATTCTTTTAAGCGTCGCTCTTTCAGTGGCTGTATCGGGAATCTTCTCGGTTTCTTATTACCGCAATATTTCGCGGGACTTGGAACAGAGCCTTTCCGACCATGCGATGTCCCTGTCGTTCCAGATCAGCAAATATATGGATGAGCGCCTGCGTTCGATCATCAGCAGGGTGTATACGCTGGTCAGCGGCCCGTCGTATACCACCACCCTGCGGGAGTTCCTGCTGGGGAACAACGAATATCAGTATGCGCTCACCATGACCCGCATCAACGGCTTTATTTCAGAGATCAAGATGAGCGACCCCTTTATCAGCTCGGTGTATGTATACACCCCAAAGGGAACCTTTTACGATCTTGCATCTTACCCCAAGACCGGGTTTGATTTTCTAAAATCCGACCTGTACCGCGAGTATCAGGAGAACGGGGGCCCCGTTCTTTACAAAAGCGCGAAGATGAAGGACGAGATTTTCAAGGGCGATAAATATGTCATCCCGCTTGTGGTGCGAGTGAATCTTTCGGGCTATTTCGGCGAGGTTTACCTGATCATCAACATCGACAGCAACGAAATGGACAAATATCTCTCCAAAAGCATCATCGGCGGCGAGGATGTTGTTGTTGTGGATACGAATAAAAGGCTGATTGCCTCGAACGGGGCCATCGATACACAGGCGTACCGTGACAAAATCACGATACGCCCGAAGCTTTCTCATTGGGACGAGAATAACCGCGACTACATCGTTTCGGCCGACTGCCTGGATTCCAGCAACTGGGTGGTGGTCGTGTTTTCCGATAAATCCCAGAATAAGGCGGCGCTGAACAGCAGCCGGTATCTGGTCGCGTTCCTGATCGTTCTTTCGGCAGTGATCGCGGGAGCCTTCTCGCTGTTCTTTTCCATTCGGATCATCCGCCCGCTCGAACAGCTCCAGCAGTCGATGCTGGCGGTGACAAAGGGCGATTTTACCATGCGGTACGAGTACGGCTACAACAACGAGGTAGGCCGGCTGGCCCGCTGCTTTAACGACATGGTGGAGAAGCTGGGGAACTTTGTCCGCGAGCTGAACCTGACCATCGAACAATTGAAGGTGGAGAAAGAGAACGTCAAGCGAGAGCAGACACTAAAGCGCAAGGCGGAGCTGAACGCCCTGCAGGCGCAGATCGACCCGCATTTTCTGCACAACACGCTCAATTCCATCATCTGGCTGGCGGAGGAGGGCAAATCCGAAGAAATCAGCACGCTTTCGGCGGAGCTGGCCCGGTTCTATGAATACCGCATCCGCGGCACCAAATCCGTGATCTGCATCAACGACGAGATCGAGCAGGTCAAGAGCTACCTGGCGATTCAGAGGATTCGCTACGGGAATTCCATCAGCTACCATTTTGAGCTGGACGAAAGCCTGATGGATCGCCTGATCCTCAAGCTGGTGCTGCAGCCGCTGGTGGAAAACGCCATCTTCCACGGGGTGCAGAGCAGCGACCGGCCGCAGAAGGATATTTCCATCCGCGTCTGGGAGGATGAGCAGACCAACATCGTGCTGGAGGTGCGCGACAACGGCGCGGGAATTGAGCCGGAGCAGCTGAAAAAGATCAACGAGCAGCTTTCTGTGTGCAGCTTTGTTCCGAAGGACGGGTATGGCATTTATAACGTGAACGAGCGCATCAAGCTCTATTTTGGCGACGAATACGGGCTTGTGTATGAGAGCGAGGCCGGAAAGTGGACGCGGGCGATTCTGCGGATTCCGCAGTGGGAGCTTTTGGAGCCGCCGAACAACGAGGAGAATTTTGATGGATAACAAATACAGTCTGCTGATTGCCGACGATGACGAGATCACCCGGGAGGGAATCCGCAAATACCTGCTGCGGCAGTTCCCGTGCATCGAGTCTGTCTGGACAGCCAGGGACGGCCTGGAGGCTTATGAGCTGTTCGAGCAGAAGCATCCCGAGATCGTTTTTACCGATATTGCCATGCCCCGCTGCGATGGGCTGGAGCTGATTCAGACGCTGCACCAGAACGGGTATTCGCCGAAGGTGGTCATCATCAGCGCGCACGAGAACTTTTCCTACGCGCAGAACGCCGTGCGTCTGGGCGTGGGGGATTATCTGATCAAGCCGATTCTGCCGGCGCAGATCAAACAGATCACCCAGAAGCTGCTGGATGAAATCATTCAGCACGACACGTTTTTGAATAACATCAACGAGATGATGAACAAGTACCAGAAGAATCTTCCCATTCTGCGGGAGCGGTTTTTTCATTCCATTCTGCACGAGGAGCTGAGCGGGGAGCGGATTCTGGAAAAGGCCCGGCTGGTCGATCTGGACCTGACGGGCAAAAGCTATACCGTGGCGGTTTTGAAGGTAAGAGCCCACGCGCAGGAATACCAGAGTGAGGCGGAGCAGTTCGCCAACTTCTTTCCGGCTGTGATCGACACTGTCTTTCCGCCCGAAATACGCGTGTATCACAGAATGCTCGGCAGCTCGGACGAGGTTTTGATCCTCGTTTCCGACGACCCCGACACCAACCGGCTGTTCCGCGCGGCCAACGCCTCCCTGAACAAATTTTTGGCCAGCGCGAAAAAATATACCGGCCTGCTGGTGAGCGGCGCGCTCGGGCGCCAGTACAACAGCGCCGAGGGAATTCGCTCTTCCTACCGGGAGGCGGTCAACACGCTTTTGTCCGACGTGGGGCAGCCCGCGGATTCCATCCGCAATTATGAGGATATTTCTCCCAATCTGGACCAGGAGTTCCGGATGGACAGCGAGCTGGAAAGGAACCTGCTGCAAAGCGTGAAATATCAGTCTTACAGCCATTGTCTTGAGCTGATCGACCGCATGGCGGAGCAGGCGGCCAGCTTTGACAATGTGAAATTCGAGTATATCAAAACGTATTTTCTAAAGTTGACGGTACTGATTTTGCGGGAGCTTCAGGTCACCTATGCGGAAAAAGCGGATTTGCCCGTCCATTTCGACGGCCTGTTCGCCACGGAGGATCTGGAAAGCTGCCTGAGCTGGTTCAAGCTGTTCATCTGCAACGTTGTTTCGCGCTACCAGAAGCTCAACCAGGAGAAGGGGCATTCTCTCGTCAACCGAGCCAAGCACATCATCAGCGACCATATTGCCGACAGCAGCTTCAACATTGACGACGTTGCCTCGGTGCTGTATATCAGCTCCAATTATCTGCGCCAGATTTTCCGGCAGCAGTCCGGGGAATCCTTTGTGGAGTATCTGACGCGTATCCGCATGGAAAAAGCCCTGAAGCTTTTGCAGGACCCCGCCGCCAAGCTGAAAATTCAGGAGATTGCGGAGCAGACGGGCTTCAACAACCAGCGCTATTTTTCAGTCTGCTTTAAAAAATACTATGGCAAAACGCCCACGGAAGTTCGCGGGAATTAACCCTGCGTTTTCTGTTCCGATTTGTTTGAGAAATGTGTGTGAAAGGGGAAAGGTCGCCGGTGATACCGGCGGCCTTTTTATGTTATTTGTGGCCCGAGGGATTTTTGTATCTGTTTTATCCTAGTTGTCCGTTTTGCCGAAAATCAAATCGTCCATGCCGACAAAAGCTTCCGCCGTCATGGTAAGGCCGAGCCGGTAGCCGTAAATCAGGTTGCCGACCGCCGTGAGCCTGTTCAGCTCCCCTTGGGCGCCCACGTAGTTTTCAAATACGTTTTTGTCCTCCTCGTTCAGCCTTGCAAGAAGGCGCTCCTCATTTAGGGACAGTACCCGCAGGACCTCCTCGTATTCGGAATCGTGCCGGAAAGCGCATACCTCCGGCGATAGGTTGCCGTAAGCGAATTCTTCTAAAATGCTTGTCATTAAAATCATCCTTTCTTCATTTCCAACGATGCCTTGAAAGGATCGACAGCGCATGCTATAATATTTACGCCGCATGTGCTTTCGGGCATCTGTTGGTTTGGGGGAAGTGGCGTTTGTTTTCGTAGGGAAGCGCCGCTTCCTTTCATTTTTTATCGAGGTCGTCATGTACCTTATGAATGCCCCTGCGAATTACTTCTGCTCTGGAAATTTGCAGCTTCTCGCTGCTTTCCTTTAGTTTTTCAAACGTTTCATCGTCGGCTAAAAACTTAACAGATACATTCTTAGGGTTATCGGTTGGACGCCCCATTTTTTTCTTCCCCAAGGAATCACCTCACTTTTCGGGGTCACTAATACCTTAACTTACCCACCTCGAAAAGTCAAGATGAATTTGTGCTCCCTTTTTGTGGTTCCCAACGATGCCTTGAAAGGGCTGACAGCGCATGTTATACTATTTACGCCGCATGTGCTTTCGGGCATCTGTTGGTTTGGAGGAAGTGGCGGATTACTTTGTTGAGTTGTCGCCGCTTCCTTTCATTTTTTCAGGCTGTCATGCACCAGATCGATTCCTTTGCGGACAACTTCTGAAAGGGTGAGATCGAGCTTTTGTGTACATTCTGCCAGCTTCTCTTTTGTTTCTTTATCCACCCTTACAAAGATTCTGTCTTTCTTGGAATCGTCCGACGGCGGACGGCCAAGTTTTTTTTGCGCCATTTTCTCACCTCTTTATAGTGCGCACAATAATTATAACTTGTGTGCGCACAATAAGTCAATAGACTCAGGTGAGTTTACATTTAAATTTTTTATTATTTTATGGCTTTGCGGTGAAATAGGTTTTTTCTGCGGTTTCCCGCACAGGAAATTCTGCGATGCAGGCTTGTCCCTCGGGCCGGGGCAGGCCCTGCGCCAGCAGAATTTTCCGCGCCGTGAGAAATCTGCAAAAAATTTTATTTTAAAAAAATTTCGCCTGCGCGATGAGAAAAGCTATTTTCCCGCAGGCTATCCCGCGACTTATGTGCAGGTTTCACCTGCCGGGCTCAGCCTGCAACGAAAATTTGCCAATTTGGCGGAAATCCGGGAATGTTGCGGCTTTTCCGGTACACATTAATAATTAATTTACATTTGAAATCTTGACAATACCGGCCCGGAATGATAAATTATTAAATAGGAGTTAGCACTCAAAAGCATAGAGTGCTAAAATCTGAAAATGAGGTGGGAGGAATGGAGCTGAGCGATAGAAAACTGAAGGTGCTGGCGGCAATTGTAGATGCTTATGTAAAAACCGGCGAGCCGGTCGGGTCGAAAGCGCTGGCCGCCGATTTGGGCGTTTCCTCCGCCACGGTAAGAAATGAAATGGCCGATCTCGCAGAGATCGGGCTTTTAGAGCAGCCGCATACCTCCGCCGGGCGGATTCCTTCCCAGAAGGGCTACCGCGTATATATCGACTGTGTGATGAGTCTCAAACCCGTCACACAGGAAGAGCAGCGGTATTTGGAGGGAATGCTGTTTTCGAGCGCATACGACCAGCAGAAGCTGCTGGAGGGCGTATCGCATATGCTGGCGGGGCTGACCCGCTTTGCGGCGGTTTCCACCGCTCCGTCGGGCAAAAAAGCGGACATTCGCGCGCTGCAGTTTGTGCAGACGAGCCGCAGAACCGCCATGCTGATTCTGCTGACCTCGGCGGGCACGATGAAGCACCAGATTTTTCGCTGCGAATTCGATTTATCCCCCGAGATTCTGCGGGTATTTTTCCGCGTGCTCAACGAACGCCTGGCCGGCGTGCCCGTGGCCGCCGTCACCCCGGCGTATATTCAGACCCTGGCCGCTTCTCTCGGCGATCTGACGGTGATGATGTCCTCGGCGCTGATGGCGCTGCTGGAGGCCGCGCAGGAATCCGTTGAACCGGAGGTTCGCCTCAACGGGCAGATGAACCTGCTGTTCCACCCCGAGTTTGAACGCGGCAACGCCCGCAGAGTGATGGATTTTCTGGAGCGTCCGCAGGATTTGGCGGAGCTTCTTCTGCAGCCGCAGAAAGAGGTTCGCGTGATGATCGGAGATGAAACCCGGCATCCCGAGCTGCGGGAATCGAGCATTATTGTGGCGCAGTATGCAATTGACGGCCAGCGCGCCGGTGCAATCGGCATCATCGGCCCCACCCGCATGGATTACGCGGGGCTGATCGGCAAGCTGGATTACCTGTCTCACACAGTGGGGCGACTTCTGACGGAGCTTCGTCAGGAGGAATAATCAATCAATTCAAAATTGAACTAATAGAATGACGGGCTGCCGCGGGACGGCAGCGGAAAGGGGCAATCTCCTTGAGCAAACAGGATGCCGCGAAAAAGGCGGAGCAGCAGGCCGAACAGGCCGCAGAGACAGAGAAAGAAAAGGATTGTAACGCGGCGGAGCAGCCGCAGGCGGAAACGCCGGGAGACGCACAGCTGAAAAAGCTGCAGGAGCAGCTTGAGCAGTCCGCAGCCGATCTTGCAAAGCAGAAGGACCTGCTTTTGCGCACCGCGGCGGAATACGATAACTACCGCAAGCGCACCGAGCGCGAGAAAACAATGGTTTATACAGACGCCGCGGCGGATACCATTGAAAAGGTTCTGCCGGTCTGCGACAATCTGGAGCGCGCGCTGGCTCAGCAGGGCGGCACCGTGGAGGATTTTCGCAAGGGCGTTGAAATGGTTCTCACCCAGCTGAACGGCACGCTCGAGAAAATGGGCGTTACGGCGATCGGTCAGCAGGGCGAACCGTTTGATCCCGAGGTACACAATGCCGTCTCTCATATTGAGGATGAAAATCTGGGCGAGAATGTCGTTGCCGAGGTGCTGCAAAAGGGTTACCGCATTGGCGATCGCATTATCCGCCACGCGATGGTTCAAGTGGCCAACTGACGGTCTGATCAGAAGAATCCGCCGCGATTTAACGGCGGTTGCCGAATCGGTTCGGCTTGATTTTATAAAAATAATAACCTAACTTTTTGGAGGTAATAAGTATGGCAAAAACAATTGGTATCGACTTAGGAACAACCAACTCCTGCGTAGCTGTTATCGAAGGCGGCGAGCCTGTCGTTATTCCAAACGCGGAAGGCGCGCGCACCACTCCGTCTGTTGTGGCGTTTTCCAAAACCGGCGAGCGCATGGTGGGTCAGGTGGCAAAGCGCCAGGCCATCACCAACCCCGAGCGCACCATTTCTTCCATTAAAAGAGAAATGGGCTCCTCTTACAAGGTGAATATCGACGGCAAGAGCTACACCCCGCAGGAAATCTCTGCGATGATCCTGCAAAAGCTGAAGGCGGACGCAGAAGCGTACCTGGGCGAACCGGTTACCTCCGCGGTCATCACTGTTCCCGCTTACTTTACCGACGCACAGCGTCAGGCGACAAAGGACGCCGGCAAGATTGCCGGTCTGGATGTCAAGAGAATCATCAACGAACCGACGGCCGCGGCTCTTTCCTATGGAATTGACAAGGGCAACGACCAGAAGGTCATGGTATACGATCTGGGCGGTGGTACGT
Organism: Clostridium sp. MSTE9; assembly: GCF_000277625.1. NCBI lineage: Bacteria > Bacillati > Bacillota > Clostridia > Eubacteriales > Clostridiaceae > Clostridium > Clostridium sp. MSTE9. The sequence continues at coordinate 46,582 of NZ_AKFU01000039.1, read as the reverse complement.
TCGATGTGTCCATCATCGAGATGGGCGACGGTGTACAGGAGGTTCTCGCCACTGCCGGCAACAATCGCCTTGGCGGCGACGATTTCGACAAGCGCGTCATGGACTGGATGGTCGACAGCTTCAAGAGGGAAGCCGGCATTGATCTGAGCGGCGACAAAATGGCGATGCAGCGCCTGAAGGAAGCTGCTGAAAAGGCGAAGATCGAGCTTTCCGGCATGACCTCCGCTTCCATCAACCTGCCGTTCATCACGGCGGACGCAACCGGCCCGAAGCACCTGGATTTGACCCTTTCCCGCGCGAAGTTCAACGAGCTGACCGCTGATCTGGTAGAAAAGACCATGGGCCCCGTGCGCCAGGCGCTGCAGGATTCCGGCCTGCAGATTTCCGACATCAGCAAGGTGCTGATGGTCGGCGGTTCTTCCAGAATCCCCGCGGTACAGGATGCGGTCAAGAGCCTGACCGGCAAAGACCCGTTCAAGGGCATCAACCCCGATGAGTGCGTTGCGATCGGCGCCGCGCTGCAGGCCGGCGTTCTGGGCGGCGAGGTTCAGGGCCTGCTGCTGCTGGACGTTACTCCCCTTTCTTTGGGCGTTGAGACCATGGGCGGCATCATGACCAAAATCATTGAGCGCAACACCACGATTCCGACCAAGAAGAGCCAGGTGTTCTCCACCGCTGCGGACGGCCAGACCCAGGTAGAGGTCAACGTGCTGCAGGGCGAGCGTGAATTTGCCCGCGACAACAAGCAGCTGGGCCTGTTTAAGCTCGACGGCATCGCTCCCGCCCCCCGCGGAATCCCCCAGATCGAGGTTACCTTTGATCTGGATGCCAACGGCATCGTGAACGTATCCGCAAAGGATCTTGGCACCGGCAAGGAGCAGCACATCACGATTACCTCCAGCACCAACATGAGCAAGGACGACATCGACAAGGCCGTGAAGGAAGCGGAGCAGTTTGCCGCCGAGGACAAGAAGCGCCGCGAAGAAGTCGACACCAAAAACGAGGCGGAAAACCTGTGCTATTCTGTTGAGAAGCTGATCTCTGACAGTGGCGACAAGATTGAAGAAGCCGATAAGACTGAGCTGAACCAGAAGGTTTCTGAGCTCAAGGGGATGCTGACGTCCGCTTCCGTCGAGGAACTCAAGCTTAAGACCGAAGACTTGCAGAAGAGCCTGTACGCGGTTTCTGAGAAGCTGTATAAGGCCAACGCCCCGCAGGGCGGCGCGGCAGCAGCTCCCGATATGGGCGGCCAGCCCCAGGAGGGCCCGGCGGCGGGCGACAGCCAGACGGTGTACGATGCGGACTTTAAAGATGTGGACGACAGCCAGAAATAATTTCGGTATTTTCAACCCGGGGTGTTTTGTGGTATGATATTTGATATGTGATGAAAACGATACAGCGGCGCATAGAGCCTGCGGTATCATAGAGCAACACAGCTGATTACGAAGGGTGGCCTCGGCCGCCCTTCGTCGGGTATGCCGCGCAGACGCGGCCGCCCGGCATAGAAATCCAGGGCGGGCGGGAATTGGCTTCTCCGCTTGCCGCACCATGTGGGAGTGACTTGGCTTGGCGGAAAAAAGGGATTATTATGAGGTAATGGGCGTACCCAAGAATGCCTCTGACGATGAAATCAAAAAGGCTTACCGCAAACTGGCAAAGCAGTACCACCCCGATTTGAACCCGGGGGATAAAACGGCGGAAGCAAAGTTCAAAGAGGTCAACGAGGCTTACGAGGTTTTGTCCGATCAAGAGAAAAAGGCGCGGTACGATCAGTTCGGCCATGCGGGAGTAGACCCGAACTTTGGCGGCGGCCCCGGTGCCAGCCCCTTCGACGGCGACATTGATCTGGGCGATATTTTCAACAGCTTTTTCGGCGGCTTCGGCGTGGGGCGCAACGCAAACCCCAACGCGCCCCGGCGCGGGCGCGACGCGCAGGCGTCGGTCACGATCTCGTTTGAAGAGGCTGCGAAGGGCACCAAAAAGCAGGTTTCTTACCAGCGGATCGAGTCGTGCCAGTCCTGCGGCGGCTCCGGCGCGGAAAGCGGGACAGAAACGAAAACCTGCCCGCAGTGCGGCGGTACCGGTCAGGTACGGGTCAGCCAGCGCACGCCGTTTGGCGTGGTGCAGACCAGCCGCGGGTGCGACCGCTGCGGCGGTAAGGGCAAGATCATCGATCATCCCTGCCACACCTGCGGCGGTACTGGGCGCGTCAGAAAGACCAAGACGCTCGAAATCACCATTCCGGCCGGTATTGACGACGGCCAGACCCTCAACGTGGGCGGCCACGGCGATGCCGGAACGAACGGCGGACCCGCGGGCGATCTGCACGTGTTTGTAACGGTGCGTCCGCACCCGATTTTCGAGCGCCGCGGCAACGATGTGTGGTGCGAAATGCCCATTACGTTCGCGCAGGCTGCTCTGGGCGCGGAGGTTGTCGTTCCCACGCTCGACGGCAAGGTGAGCTATCAGGTGCACGACGGCACCCAGCCGGGTGATGTCTTTAAGCTGCGCGGCAAGGGGATTCCGAATATCCACGGCCGCGGGCGCGGCGACCAGTATGTGCGCGTAACGATCGAGGTGCCGAAGAATCTGACGGATCGCCAGAAGGAAATTCTCAAAGAATTTGACGGCGCAGGTGATGAACAGCGTAACTATCAGAAACGCAAGAGCTTTTTCGATAAGATCAAGGATCTGTTCGACACAGAGAAAAAAGAATAACGGGTGTTGTACCCGATATGAAAAGAGACTCCGCAAAAGCGGAGTCTCTTTTGTTGTACTGGGGGAAAAGTTGAGGGCTAGGAACGATCATTTTCATTTTATTTGCAATGTCTGGCTGTTTCTGCCGAAAGCGAAATGTTGATTTTTTGCTATCTGAAAACAGGAATGCAGTGAAAAGTATTTCCTCGAATATCAGGTGTAGGAGTGTTGTATGGCGATATTACAGATTTAAATACATAAAATTTGTTTAAATTGCTTTATGTGATTGAAAAATAATTTCATCGCATAAATTTCATCGCATATATAATAAATTAAAATATATTTGTTAATAAATATATATTTGAGATATTGACTTATTTACAATATCAAACTCTATGGTGGTATATAGAATTAGTGATTTTAACATGACATTTTATAGCTCATATGAACTGAAAAGACTTATAATCAAAATGTGGGAAGCTGCGGTATAAGAATATGAAAAAGAATTTAGCATCTAAGGTTTTAGTATCTTCAATTATGGTGCTTTCTGCGTTTTCTGCTGTTTTTCTAATTTATTCGTATGATTTCTTCCAAGATCTCTTCCATAGCTTTTCGGACGCTCCTACCTCGGTTCTAATTGCTAATGGAGTTCCGTTTTTTCAGGATTTGCTCCGTTTTGACTTTGCCGTTCCGCTAGGTGTGATAATTATGTTAGCTGCTCCGGTTGTTGTTGGCATAACCGCCTATCGTATGGGAAAGGAAAAAGAAAAGATGTGAGAAAGAGAGTCGAATAAGTTATCGAGAAAAGTCAAGGCCCTGTAATTAAGAGTATATATAGAACGCAGGTGAGCTGTTTCTTGACAAAGAAAACGATCTATTTATTTTGCGTGCTTGTAATTGGTGTTCTGATCGGCATTTCTTACCCAGTATTGCACATAAGCTTAACAACCGCTCAAACTCTTCTTTATGCTTATATTATTGCAATCGTAGCGGTCAACGCCGTTCGCGCCTACCGTAAAAAAGAAAAAGCAGCTGTCATATTGAACATTGCGGTCATATTGCTTACACTATGGTTCTTGGCAGGAATGTATCTGTAATGTGAAAAAGCTTTGTTACGCCCAGTGAAAGTTATTTCTAACACAGCAATGTGCTGATTCAAGCATATGAAAGAGGAACAGTTATGAACAAACAATACTGGTTGGGCATCCAGCAGGAGATACTGGAAAGAAAAGGTATTTATAAGCTGTGGGTTTTTCTGTTCCTGTTTTTCGGTACTGTGATTTTTTTCCCGGAAATTCCGGTTCTGGCGTATTCCCCACAGTTTCTTCTGGGTGTGATTACGCTTGTGTTTCTGGGGATCATCTGGCACGTCTGCAAAGGGGAAAGATCAAAAGAAGAAAGCCGTGAGCTGTTGTGGTACATGATTCTTTTCCTTGTGATGATTGCCGGTTCTCTCTACCGTATATTCCGATAAATGCTGCTGAAACGAAACCCGGCCTGTATCCGTAGAAAACACGGATACAGGCCGGGTTTGATGCGTTTGACTATCTGGAATTGTTACGGATGTAAATGCCCAAAGCTCTCACGCCCTGAACGCATACCGAAATCACGGCCAGGTAGGCGACGGATCTGAGGATAGACTCCGCTCCCGTGATAGAGGGCAGCCACAGAAAAGAGTTCATGATTGTTACCTCCAGTCAAAATACAATCGATTGAGTATCTGAGGGGCGCAGGCTGAGCCCGCACGTCCGCCGCGGGGAACCGCGCAGGAAAAAATAACCGCTCTTTCGCGAAACTTTTGTCTTTACCCTGAGTATAGCATGGGTACAACTGGAAATACAATACGGTGTGTAGTGTGCCGCAGCAGGGGAAGCGCCTTGCACGAAGACAAAACGTGCAGGTGGTAAAATGGTATAAACTGTTTGTTTACACAATCTTCTTTTTTTTTAGCTGGCGCTATGTTATAATGTTAACCGTATACGTGTGAAGATCATCAGACGAAACCGATTTGTTTCGTTTTTAAATTGTGTTGAGGTGAAGACGATGAATGTTTTGGCCAAGTTCTTTGGTAATTACAGCAAACGCGAGTTGAAGCGGATTCAGCCCCTTTGCGATGCTGTTCTGGCGTTGGAGGAAAAATACAAAGCCATGTCGGACGCCGAACTGAAAGCGCAGACTCCCGCGCTGAAAGAAAGGCTCGCAAATGGCGAAACGCTGGACGACATCCTGCCTGATGCGTTTGCCGTTTGCCGGGAGGGTTCTGCCCGTATTTTAGAGATGCGGCATTTTCCGGTACAGATCATTGGCGGCATCGTGCTGCACCAGGGGCGCATCAGTGAAATGAAGACCGGTGAAGGTAAAACTCTGGTGGCAACTCTGCCGGCTTACCTGAATGCACTCTCCGGCAAGGGTGTGCATGTAGTCACGGTCAACGATTACCTGGCCCGCCGCGACTCGGAATGGATGGGTAAGGTGTACCGATTCCTTGGCCTTACCGTCGGACTGATCGTCCACGATATGGACAACGATCAGCGCAAGGCCGCCTATGAGGCAGACATCACGTACGGCACCAACAACGAGATGGGCTTTGACTACCTGCGCGACAACATGGTGATCTACAAAGAGAATAAGGTACAGCGCGGCCACAATTATGCGATCGTCGATGAGGTGGACTCCATCCTGATCGATGAGGCCCGTACGCCTTTGATCATTTCCGGCCAGGGGGATAAATCTACCGAGCTGTACGGGTTGGCCGACCGGCTGGCCAAGCAGCTGAAGATGGTTCGTGTGGCGGAAGTGGACGAAAAGGAAGACAACGACGAGCTGTACAAGGAATATGACTATGTCGTCAATGAAAAGCTGAAAACCGCTTCTCTGACCCCGAACGGCGTAAAGAAAGCGGAGAAATATTTCCAGATTGAAAATCTGACCGATCCTGAAAACCTGACGATCCAGCACCACGTCAATCAGGCCATTAAAGCGAACGGTGTGATGCGTAACGATATCGACTACGTCGTGAAGGACGGCGAGGTCATCATCGTGGACGAGTTCACCGGCCGCTTGATGTATGGCCGCCGCTACAACGAGGGCCTGCACCAGGCCATTGAGGCAAAAGAAGGTGTGGAGGTTGCCAGAGAGAGCAAAACGCTGGCCACCATCACGTTCCAGAATTATTTCCGCCTGTACTCAAAGCTCTCCGGTATGACCGGTACGGCCATGACCGAAGAGGAGGAATTCCGCGAGATCTACAAGCTTGACGTTATAGAAATCCCTACCAACCGTCCGCTGGCGCGTGAAGATTTGCCCGATGTCGTCTACAAGACGGAGAAGGCCAAGTTTGAAGCCGTGATCGAGGATGTGGAGGAGCACTATAAAAAGGGACAGCCTGTGCTGGTCGGTACCATCTCGATCGAAAAGTCCGAGATTCTCAGCGCTATGCTGGGGCGCCGCGGCGTGAAGCACGAAGTGCTCAACGCGAAGTACCATGAAAAGGAAGCCGAAATCGTTGCGCAGGCCGGTAAAAAGGGCGCCGTAACCATCGCCACCAACATGGCCGGACGTGGTACCGACATTATGCTGGGCGGTAACGCCGAATATATGGCAAAATCTGAGATGCGCCGCATGGGCTTTTCTGAAGAGCTCATCAGCGAATCCACCGCGTATTCCGATACGCAGGACCCCGAAATCCTCGAAGCCCGCAAAACCTTTGTGGAGCTGAACGAAAAATATAAAGAGCAGGTTCGTCCTATTGCGGAAGAGGTTCGCTCTGTGGGCGGTCTTTATATCATCGGTACCGAGCGCCATGAGTCCCGGCGTATCGACAACCAGCTGCGCGGCCGTGCCGGCCGTCAGGGCGACCCCGGTAAGAGCCGGTTCTATATCTCGCTGGAGGACGATCTGATGCGTCTGTTCGGCGGCGAGCGCATCTCCAACCTGATGGATTCCCTCAAGGTAGAAGAGGATATGCCGATCGAGGCCGGTATGCTTTCGAAGACCATCGAGAGCGCCCAGCGCAAGGTGGAGGGCCGCAACTTCGGTATCCGCAAAAACGTTCTGCAGTACGACGATGTGATGAACCGTCAGCGCGAGGTTATCTACAAGCAGCGCGATCAGGTGCTCAACGGCGAAAACATCCGCGGCCAGATCATCACGATGATCGAGCAGGCGATCGATACCAACGTAAAACGTTACCTGCCGGAGGACCAGCTGCACGACGACTGGGACTTCAAGGGATTGCGCGACCACTATATGGGCTGGCTGCTGCAGCCGAACGACCTCGACTTCTCTCCGGAGGAGCTTGAGGACCTTGATCCCGAATATGTCAAGAGTGAGCTGCTGAAGATTACAAACCGCATGTACGAGCAGCGCGAGCAGGAGTTTGGCCCCGAAATCGTGCGTGAGCTGGAGCGTGTGATCCTGCTCAAAAATGTCGATACCCTGTGGATGGATCACATTGATGCGATGGAAGAGCTGCAGCGCGGTATTCGCCTGCGCGCCTATGCTCAGCGTGACCCGGTCGTAGAGTACCGCATGGAAGGCTACGATATGTTCGATGCGATGATTGCGCAGATTCGAGAGAACACAGCCCGCATGATGCTGACGGTGCGCCTGCAGACCAAAGAAGAGCCCAAGCGCGAAGAGGTGGCGAAGCCCACTATGGCGACCGGCGCTGGTGACGGCAGCGAGGAAAAACGCCCCGTGGTAAACGGGAAAAAGGTTGGCCGCAACGATCCTTGCCCCTGCGGGAGCGGCAAAAAGTATAAAAAATGCTGCGGCCGTGAGGAATAATCCACAACACATTTAAATGGAATAAAACAGAAAAAAGGCTTGCCCAAACGGGCAAGCCTTTTTTGATACGGATAAGCGGGAATCCTTTTTGGCGAAAAGGATTCCCGCTGTGTTTGATTTTCGTCTGCTCTTTTGTGTAAGGTGGGGAAAACAGCCCGCTCAAGAACGCATAGACCATAATTGGGCGATCGGTTATCAATAACCATTCTTTTCCAAAAAAATTAATCCTTTTTAGCAGTGGTTACCGCATCCGTACAACCCGGACCAGAAAATAGATCCCCAGCCACTTGCTCCGTGACCGGACTTTGCTCCTCGAAATTTTTTTTCTGATATAGCATCTCCGAAATTTTCCCCAAAATGATCTGTTGCTCCAACTGGTCGAGCTTACGAAAGCCGTTCAGAAGGAATTTTTCCGGTTCTGGCAGCTGACTGGGAGGCGGGCTGTTATCCGCAAGAAGATCGAGCGACAAATTGAGAAAGCGTGCTATACGATATATCTTATCGAATGGCGGCGACTTGATTTTCCCGTTTTTCCAGTCGGATAAAAAACTGGTGTTGACCTGGCTTTTGATGAGGCATTCTTTCTCCGAGATCCGTCTTTGCTCGATCGCGTTTAGGATCTTCTTCAACATTTTACTACTGTTATATTCCAAAGGTTCTGTTTTCATACATCAATCTCTCTTTTCACACTATTTTAAGAAATATCGTATTTTAGTCTTGACTTGTAAGATATATCGTATTATACTAAAGGCGTTGTAGGATTTTGATACCTCTTATCCAATCGCATAAAAAAGCGAGATAAGAATTTTGATTACCTTTCATCATATCATACAAAAAAAATCCTGTCCATGGAAAGTGCTATAGAAACATCATAAAACAGGAGATGAGAGTGATGAGAAAACGAAACTCACGCCCGCTGACCCCGTTTGGGGTGTGGATCAAAACGCAGTCCATTATTAAAAATGTGGAGCTGCGCGACGTAGCCAGACAATTGGGAGTGTGGCCGCAAAATTTGACGGATAAAATGCGGGGCATCCGTCATTTTCATGACAGCGAAATTCTCCAGATAGAAACGATGTTTGGTGAAAAGTACTCCTCTAAATTCCATTAAACTGGTGGCTGTATTTTAGGAGGAAAGCTTTACCTAAATAAAAACATAAGTTTTATATTTATTAAAAAATATAGAGTTTATGAAAGATAGTTTGGCTTTAAAAACCGGATATATAGGAGTAGTTTACAAATTTATTTTCATTTAAGCTTTATAGCAAGTGATCTTGATAAGGCTTTGTACACTGCGGAACCGCCGCGGCTTCTTCGCACAAAGACCTTCGGCAAGAACAGATTCAGGCAATCTTTTCGAATGGCTCGCCGGGGAAAAGAAGGTGATCTTCTGCTATTCGAATGGTTTGAAAACAAGCAAAAGGGGTGATTGGGAAAGATCTAAAAACAGGGTTGCACAAAAAAGTTGAATCATGCTGTTGGCGCCGGGGGAATGTTTGGGAAACACCCCCGGCGCGGATAAGATGGGAGGTTTCATTTTGGGAGAGTACGATGTCATTCATTTTGAGGCGCTTGGCGCAGAGGCGGAGCATTTAAGGGAACAGACGGATGCCGCGATTCATCAGGGAAAGCTTCCGGCAGACTTAAAGGATCTGATTACCCCAAGCAATGTGCAGGATTATGTGGCGGCGCACCCGGGCTTGATTCTGCCGGAACTGATTACGACAAAAACCCATTCGGTTTTGCCGGAAGAGTACATAAAAAGCGGCGGAAAAAGCGTGATTACCAGAAGTGCCGGGTACGACCACTTTGAACAGTACGCAGAGGTTCTGAACATCACCTCTTTGCGGGAGTACTGCGTCAATTCTGTGGCGCAAACCGCGGTAAAGCTGGTGCACGCTGCGGCCGGCTACTTGAATCATTACACGGAAAACACCATGACCTTTGAGCGGAATAAGGCAAAATCCTTTATGGAGTTTGTTCCGGAGCGCACGGCCACTGTGTTTGGCGTGGGAAAAATCGGGCACAGAATCTACGATCTTTTGGTGGGGAACGGCCTGAACGTACAGGCTGTGGATATTCGTCAGGAAGAACTGAAACAGGAATATGGGGAAAGTGTGCATTTCGTCACCAAAGAGGAAGCGGCCCGTACCAGCGACATCGTTGTCTGTGCGATGAACCTGACCCGTTCGCCGGGCAGCAGGCTGTATAACGTCAATTACTTTTCCGAAGAGTACCTTTCTTCTTTTCAAAAAAATTTTGTGTTTGTCAATGTGACTCGCGGCGACATCGCGCCGGAATCCACGCTGCTGGATTTGTACAACAGCGGAAAGATTCTGGGAATCGGTCTGGACGTGTTCAGTGACGAGGAGGGCTTTGAAAAAGCGCTGAACGGACACGAAAAATGGAACGAAGAAGACCGAATCGCCGCGAAGGTTCTGATGGATCACGCGATCAACCGTACGGGGAATGTGTATGTGCAGCCTCATCAGGCGTTCAATTCCGACGTTGCGGCAAAAAGCAAGGCGGCCAATACGATCAGCCACATGATTGCATGGTATCGGAACGGAAAAACACACTTTGATGAGCAGCTGCCCTATTATCACGAGTGATCGAAACGATTGGAGAGGGGTTTCATTATGACGTTATGGGATGTGTTTGTAGATCTCAGCTGGATTGGGATTTTGCTGCTGGCCGGGCAATTCATGCGCGCAAAGATTCCGATTTTTCAAAAATTCTTTATTCCGGCCTCACTGCTCGCCGGTATTCTGGCATTTGTTCTGGGGCCGAATGGATTGGGTTGGATTCCGTTTTCCAAGTGGCTGGGCACATATGCCGCGGTTCTGGTAGCGGTCATCTTTGCCGCCGCGCCCATTGATGAGGACGACGGAGAGCCAAAGAAAGCCGATAAAAACTCCGAACGCTCCAGAATGATGTGGGGCATGACCGTCAACACCATGGGGATTGCCGTATTGCAGTACGGCGTCGGTATCCTGCTGACGATGTATGTGCTTCGCATTTTCTATCCGGAGCTGCATGAAGGCTTCGGTCTGATGATGGCCACCGCGTTCTTTGGCGGCCCCGGCACAGCGGCGGCGGTCGGCGGCGCGCTGGAGCTGGTAGGCTGGAACGACGGCGCGGTAGTCGGCTATACCCTCTGCTCGGTGGGAATCATCGGCGGTATTCTTCTGGGAATCGTCATCATCAATTGGGGCGCCCGCAAAGGGTATACCAATTATGTAACCGATCCGCATGACCTGCCGAGGGAGATGCTGACCGGCCTGATCCCGCCGGAAAATCAGAAGAAATCCGGGAAGATCACGGTTTCCGGCATCAGCCTGGATTCCATGGCGTTCCATTTGGGCATTGTTCTGCTGGCGGGCTATTTGGGTTATCTGATGACTCAATATTTCAAGGGACTTACCGGCTTTGAAATCCCCGTGTTCTGCACTGCGCTGATTGCGGGTTATCTGGTTCAGTTTGTGATGAAAAAAACCAAGGCTGCGCGCTATGTGGATAAGTCCACTGTCAGCCGCATCAGCGGTACCTCTACCGATTTTCTGATTGTTTCGGCACTCGGTTCTATCGATGTGCAGGTCGTCATCACTTATGCGGTTCCGCTTCTTGTTACCATCATAGCGGCTTTCGTTCTGAACTGGGCATGGTTCATCTTCATTGGCGGGCATACCTCTCCCAAAGACTGGTTTGAACGCAATCTGATGGTTTGGGGTCAGGCCTGCGGCGTGCTGGCTACCGGAATTCTGCTGGAGCGCATCGTTGACCCCGAGCAGAAGGCCTATGCGGTAGAGGATACCGGCTTCGCAAACTTGATTTCCCGCCCGATTATCACCTTCCTGACGGTGGCGCCGCCCATTTTTATCGGGCTTTTCCCGCTCATCAGCAGCCATATTCTTGGCTGGGCCTGTATTGCGGCAACCATCGTGATTCTTCTGGTAGGCTGGAAGATGAAATGGTATACGCCCGGCGGGCCGCTCCCCAAGGGCAGAGCACTCGAGAGGTTGGCGAAAGAAGAGAAGCAGGGGGAACTGGTTCATTAAACTGCCTGCCAATCGAATGTTGTTTTCTTTGAGTATAAGCTCTCTTATATAATAGAATTGTAATGGTTGGTCTGACAGGCGTCCTTATTTGGGGGCGCCTGTCAAGCTGTCTGAAACTGTGCGTCAGCAAAATTGTTTTATAAATAGACTTACGCATTGGCTGCATTTGGAAAGATCATCATATACAACAGGGATGCTCCTTCCTTTAAAGAGTTTGCCGCTCTGGCTTTTGCAGTTTTCTGCATCTTACCGGTTTTTCTTGAAAAGAAGTATAAATTACTCAATACCTATGTTCCCTTACTTATCAAACTTTTTGAATTTTTTTGAAATTTTTTCATATTAAGCACAAAAACTATTGCAAAATTTCTTTTATGTCAGTATAATTTATAATTAGATACCGGACAAGGGATGCTTTCTGTTCCAGCCCCCTCTAGTTGGAATACCCACCGGTTTTCGTTTGATTACTCTCTCTTTTTTAATATCAGGGCGCCGCATTACTGCGGCGCCCTGATATTTTTATGCCGCTTTTCGCGCTTTGGCTGAAACGGTGAGATTTCGTATGGTCCGTATCCACTCGGCAGGCCGGTCACGGTTGCTCTGTTTCTTCCCGAAGAAAGGAGAGCTGCTGAATATCCTTTAGACGGAAATGACGAAGATCAAAGCAGGCACCTTTTTCAGTTCCGATGCACAATCGTACTTGGCAGCGCCCGCTGCGCCGCTGCAGCGGATTTTGGCGGATCACCACAGCTTGCACCGCGCTTTTGGGGAGCACTGCTGTGAACAGCTGATCGCTCACATAGCCGCAGGCCGCAATATGGGTGTCATCTTCAGCCAGAAAGGAATTGCGGTACGCGGCTGTGCGGAGCAGCAGATGGTACATCGGGAAAACCAACAGAAACAGCACCAATGGAGAGAATAGGGCGAGATACCGTACAAACAACGCGTAAAGCAGGAAGATCGCCGCAGCGTGCAGCAGCGGCACCAAAAGAAAGCTCAGCAGAGAGTTTTTGGGTGGACGGATGCTTGTCATCCCCTCGCGCGAAAAGAAATACGGCGATTCCTTCGGGTAAAAGCGGGTCAGGTGATAGCGCAGCTCTTGGGTGTTTGCAGCCGCCATCAAAAGGCTGCGGTCGCCTTTCTCTTTGCCCGAGCCGATCGTATGCAGGTAGACTGATGACAGATGCAGTAGACGCATCATCAGCGTCTGGCGAATTGCCACTGCGCGGATGGCCTGATCGGTAAGCAGCTGCCGGCTGCGGAAAAACATCCCGCGCGAGATCATGGTGCCGGTAGGGCATGTGCCCGCGGTGAAAAAGGCGTAGCGAAAAAACTGCACCAGAAAAGCGCAGAACCATCCCAATGCCATCAGCCAGCCGACAATTGCGACCGTAGGAGGCAGCCCCCAGGCGATCAGCCGCTGGGTCTGGTTCACGCTCTCATAAATCCCGTATAGCTGCCGGGTCAGCTCTTCCCCGAGCAGCTTTCCGGCGCGATTGAGCAAAAGGCCGATCACCAGCAGACCCGAAGCTGGGTTCGACCACGAGATGGCCATCAGCACCACGCGCACGGGGCTGGCGGCATAGCGGTGTGTGATTTCTTCCCGCAGCTGATTCCACCAGCTCATCGGCTCTTTTTTGTGCAGCAGCAGTGTGAGGCTGGGGCGTTTCGCGTTTGCCGCGGGGCTGTCGAGCATTACCTGTACCGCACCGAAAAGGTCGAGAATCGGATTCAGCCGCAGAAAGACCGATGCAACGCAGTCCGCCGGAAGAATGCGGTACTTGTAAAAGAACAGCCCACTGTTCCAGTATAAAATGGAAAGGCTGCGTCCGTTGTCTTCCACGGCGGTGACTCCGTACCCGCAGCTGAGGTACTGAAAGCATGCGATTCCAACGACGGCTACCACACCGGGCAGGCTGCTCCATGCCACTTCTGAAAATGGCGCGCGGAATACCGCCTGCACCAGCGGGACAATCAGCAGGAAGAAAAAGCGGGAAAGATAGTTCCACAGCGTAACAACATGCGGGCGTTTAGTCATCGGCGGCCTCCTCAATGCGGCGCAGCAGCTCGCGGGCGTCTGGTTCTGCCAGCTGCCGCAGGGAGATGGGCGCGCCGACCGGACGTACCGAAAGCGTGCAGAGTCCCAGCAAACTTTGCAGAGGCGTGCGCGAGATGGATGCGGTAAGGATCGTTTCGAGCCGCAGAGAAATGCGTATGGAAAACAGCACGCCCGTCCGCCAGGTCAGCCGGCCGTTCTCAAGGCTGGCCGAACTGAAGCGGAACAGGCAAGGAACATACCAAAAATAATACAATAAGTATATTACAATGAAAATAATACATAAAATGATGCCTACGATCGGGAAAAGAGCCGCAACAATGCCGCACACAAAGCATGCCGGCAGCGCGACCAGTGTTCCCCGAATGCGCCACAGGCGGATGCTGTTTTTCCCCAGCTCGAATTCCAAAGCAGATCACCCCAGATTATTTTCCCCAAAATCTGTGGATTATAAGGACCTCACGCCGTTAGCGGCAACAAGTTGCCGCCGGCTGAGAGAACCTTGAAACTCGGGCTTAGTGAAATGATTCGACTTCTGCCGCTTATTGAGGCAGAGACATCTAATTCTCGTTATAAGGACCTCACGCCGTTAGCGGCAACAAGTTGCCGACGGCTGAGAGAACCTTGAAACTTGGGCTTAGTGAAATGATTCGACTTCTGCCGCTTATTGAGACAGAGACATCTGATTCTCGTTATAAGGACCTCATACCGTATCTAAATCCCATTACGAAAGCGCAAAATGCAGAAGAGCCTCCAGATTCAGGATTCGGATGCTCCGGTATTGGGTAAAAACCCAGCCGCGCCGGGCAAACTCACCTAAAACTCGGCTGACGGTCACGCGCGAGACTCCAGCCATGCTGGCCAAATCCTCGTGTGAGCAGGCGATGGGTTCACCGCCGCGCCCGCCCGAAAGCTCGGTAAGGATTTTTGCGATGCGCCGGTCAGCCTGCAGGAAGGTCATGTGATCCACCTGGTTGGACAGCATGCGTACTGTTTTCGAAAACAGGTGTAACAGCTGAAAGGCGAGCATTGGCTCCTCGCGGAAGCAGTTGAGCAGAACCTCGCGGTTGATGGGGATGATCTGCGATTTTTCCAGCGTGCGTGCGGAAGAAACGCGGGGAAGGCCGTCGAAGAACGCAGCCTCGCCGAAGATGTTTCCCTGCTCGAGCAGGGTGAGGGTTTTTTCCTGCCCGTTTTCAGAGCTCATAAAAATCCGCACCATGCCGCTTTTCAGATAATAAAAACGCTCGGCTAGCTCACCCTGCCGGTAAATCATTTGGTTCCCCGGGTACAGCCGGGGCGTTTCTTTGCGGCCTAATACCTCCCACAGACTTTCCGCGGCCCATTTTAATTGTTCCATCTGCCGTTCCTCCTGCGGTTATCGCTCATACTGTTTCAAAAAAGGTGATTTTTTCCATTGGTAGCGGAAAAGAAACAGTCCTATTTTTAAGTGCTCCAACCATACGATTTGAAATCCGAAAAATATTTTCTCAATTGTATCATGCTTTACATTCTTTGCGCAACAGGAATGCGATAATAAAGAAAATGAAAACAGGCAAAGAGTTTTTCATCAAATCAGGGGAGGTTTTGAACCGATGGGCATGACGATGACGCAAAAAATTCTGGCGGCAAAAGCCGGACTGCCGCAGGTAACGGCAGGGCAGCTGGTAGAGGCGTCGCTGGATTTGGTTCTGGGCAACGATATTACCAGCCCGGTGGCCATCAACGAGTTTGAAAAGAGCGGGGCCACGGGGATTTTTCATAAAGATAAAATCGCTCTGGTGCTCGACCATTTTACACCGAACAAAGATATCAAGGCGGCGGAGCAATGCCGGCAGACCCGCAATTTTGCGGACAAATACGACATTACGAATTTCTTTGATGTGGGCCAGATGGGCATTGAGCATGCGCTTTTGCCGGAACAAGGTCTGGTTGGCCCCGGCGACTGCGTGATCGGCGCGGATTCGCACACCTGCACCTACGGCGCGCTGGGCGCGTTTTCCACGGGCGTCGGCTCCACGGATATGGCGGCGGGCATGATCACCGGCAAGGCCTGGTTTAAGGTACCTGGGGCCATCCGCGTGGTGCTGAACGGTAAGTGTCCGAAATGGGTGTCCGGCAAGGACGTGATTCTGCACCTGATCGGCAAAATCGGCGTGGACGGCGCTTTGTATCAGTCGCTGGAATTCACGGGTGAGGGAGTCAAATCCCTTTCAATGGATGACCGCCTGTGCATCGCGAATATGGCGATCGAGGCCGGCGCAAAGAATGGCATTTTCCCGGTGGATGAGATCACACTCGCTTACTGCAAGGATCGTTTCCAACGCGAGCCGGTGATCTATACCGCTGACGAGGATGCGCAGTACGACAGCGAGATCGTGATTGATCTCTCCACCCTGCGGCCCACAATCGCGTTTCCGCATCTGCCGGAGAATACTCGCACCATCGACGAAGCGGGTACGGTAAAGATTGATCAGGCTGTGATCGGTTCCTGCACAAACGGACGGATGGAAGACCTGCGCGCCGCGGCAGAGATTTTAAAGGGGCGCAAAGTAAACAAACGTGTGCGCTGCATTATCATTCCCGGCACCCAAAGCATTTATCTGCAGGCGATCCGCGAGGGATTGGCCGAGATTTTTGTCGAGGCCGGAGCGGTGTTCTCCACCCCCACCTGTGGGCCGTGCCTCGGCGGGCATATGGGCATCCTCGGCAAAGGGGAGCGGGCGGTTTCCACTACAAACCGCAACTTTGTGGGCAGAATGGGCCATATTGAGTCCGAGGTGTATCTGTCCAGCCCCGCGGTCGCGGCGGCCAGCGCGATTACCGGCGTACTGACCGACCCCGCGGCTCTGGAAACAGAAAAGGAGGATGCAGAATGAACGCACAAGGAACAGTACACAAGTACGGCGATAACGTGGATACCGACGTCATTATTCCGGCGCGCTACCTGAATACCTCATCGCATCAGGAGCTGGCGCAGCACTGCATGGTAGACATCGACGCGGATTTTGTCAATCGGGTAAAACCGGGGGATATTATCGTGGCAAATAAAAATTTCGGGTGCGGCTCCTCCCGTGAGCACGCCCCCATCGCGATCAAGGCGAGCGGAATCTCCTGCGTGATCGCTTCAACCTTCGCGCGGATTTTCTACCGCAACTCTATCAACATCGGCCTGCCAATTCTGGAGTGCGAGGAGGCAGCCCGTGAGATTCAGGCGGGTGACGAGGTCAGTGTGGATTTCGACACCGGTGTGATTCGCGACCTCACCACGGGCAAAACATATCAGGCTCAGCCGTTCCCGCCGTTTATCCAGAACATTATTTCAAAGGGCGGCTTGCTGAACAGCATCGCCAATCCGTAAATAAGCCAATTTCATGAATATTACGCAGCAAAGGCGGGGATTCAAAAGAATTCCCGCCTTTGCTGCGTATGATTAGGAGTGCATCATCGAAGTTGATGCGACAGGAGAAAGCGATTGTTTGGAAGCGAATGATTTGTAAAAAATCTCTTACTCTATGGGAATAAGGCATTTGTATTCCGGATGCTGAAAGGAGGGGGACTTTCAAAAAGCGCAGTCACCTTTGATCCGTTGGACCTATGATTCCTAGCCGTTCCCGTCCCTCTAACAGCTTTTGGTGCAGATAATCGTATTGAGTGCCTTCCACAACGGCATATGTGTCAGGGTAGGTATCTTGTATATCAATCATAATATATTGGTTCGATTGTTCGAGAACAACATAGTTGTTGATCAAATATTCTGAACCGTCTTCGACTGTAATACGAATATGATTGTTATAATCAGAGTTCATCAATTCATCGTCAGCGGGGAGAAATCTCAACCGGTTTAAATACTCGGAGAATTCGGTAGCGCTTCGGTTAAAAAAGCTGTCTTTGAAAGTGTAGGAGTTCCATTTTTCATCTGGATAAGAAATTCGATACATTAAATTTGACATTTGCTGATATTGAACAACACCCCAGGATAAAATGAATAAGGTAACAGTAATGAGGGCTATAACAGCATTTTGCTTTTTGTTGGCTGTTTTCACAGTGCATCACCTGAAATTCAGTTTGCCATTCACAGTTCCTGCGGATGGTGAAACGAGAATAAAAAAGTGTCATTACGGAATAACCGAATTCGGTTGAGATTGGCTTTCTTACATCATCTGTTTACCCATTTCAGCAATATGGCAGCAGGAATCTTTATTTTTTATCCTTTGTTAATATACCGATTGAGTACCCCATTTTGTTACAACATTTACCAAAAAATTTTTATTTATTTCAAAAACAAGCCGGAGCATCGGCCCGTTATGGGCAAATGCTCCGGCTGAATTTGTGTGAGTCAGAATTATTCGGCTTTTTCCGATGCGGCCTTTGCAGCTTCCACTACCTTTTGGGCCACCTGCGCGGGGGCTTCCTCATAGCGGGTAAAGGTAAACGTAAAGCTGCCGCGTCCCTGGGTCACCTGGCGGATAAAGGTGGTAAAGTCGTGCATTTCGGCCATCGGGACCTCAGCCTCGACCACCTGCATTCCGGAGGCTCCGGGGTTCATGCCCATAATGCGCCCGCGGCGCTTGTTGACCTCTCCCATCACGTCGCCGGTATTGGAATCCGGCACCGTGGCAGAGAGCGTGCCGATGGGCTCCAGCAGAACCGGGCCCGCCTGCGGCATGCCGGTCTTATACGCGATATTGGCCGCCAGCTTGAATGCCATTTCAGAGGAATCCACGGGGTGGTACGAGCCGTCGTACAGGGTGGCTCTCAGGCCGACCACAGGATACCCGGCCAGCGGGCCCTTCTGAATGCTCTCGCGCAGGCCCTTTTCCACGGCGGGGAAGAAGCCCTTCGGCACCGAGCCGCCAACGACGCGCTCGCCGAATTCCAGGCCGTCGCTGTCGCAGGGCTCGAATTCAATCCAAACATCGCCGAACTGGCCGTGGCCGCCGGTCTGCTTTTTATGTCGGCCCTGCACCTGCACCTTTTTGCGAATGGTCTCGCGGTATGGTACGCGCGGGTCGGCAAGCGTAATCTCTACGCCGAACTTGCTCTTGAGCTTCGACACTACAACGTCCAGATGCTGCTCGCCGAGGCCGGTGATGATCATCTGGCGGGTTTCGGGGTCATTGACAAAGCGCAGGGTGGGGTCTTCCTCCAGCAGACGAAGGATGCCCTGTGCGATCTTGTCCTCATCTCCCTTGTTTTTCGGCACAATTGCCATCGAGAGGGTGGGGGCAGGGTAATCCACGCCTTCGAGCACGATCTTGCGAGCGGGTGAGCAGAGTGTGTCGCCGGTGCCGGTGCCCTGCAGCTTCGGAACCGCGCCGATGTCGCCGGCTACAAGCGCCTGCGCTTCTTCCTGCTTTTTACCGCGGATGGTGACAACCTTGCCGATGCGCTCGGGGTTGCCGGTTCTCATATTGACCAGCGGCGTCTCCGTCGTGACTTTGCCGGAAATGACTTTCAGGTACGACAGCTTGCCGATAAACGGGTCGGCAATCGTTTTGAATACAATTGCGGCAGCGGCTCCGTCCTCATTTGCAGAGAGCTCGACCGGGTTTCCATCCACATCCAGCCCCAGCTCGCCGCTTTTTTCCTCGGCGGAGGGGGCCAGCCAGATCAGGCCGTTGAGCAGCTGCTCAATGCCGTAGGTCAGCTGGGCATCGCCGCAGAACACCGGGCTGATGGTGCCGTTCTTTACGCCCTTGCTCACGCCGACGATCACTTCTTCCGGCGTGAACTGCTCGCCGGAGAAATATTTCTCGAACATTTCCTCGCTGGTTTCGGCCACCGCCTCGTAAATCGCGGTGCGCAGACCGTCCAAACGGTCGCCCATGTCTGGCATTGGCACCTCGACCGGCGTACCGTTCTGGTAGCGGTATGCTTTATATTCCAGTATGTTCACGTAGCAGTCAGCATTGCCGTCTACAATATAGGGGACGACCACCGGGCACACGGAGGGGCCGAAGCTGGCCTTCAAATCTTCAAACACACGGTAGAAGCGCGCGCTTTCGTCGCACAGGCCGTTGACAAAAAAGATTTTCGAAAGTCCGCGGGCCGCTGCCGCCTGATTGGCCTTCTCGGTTCCGACCAGCACGCCGGATTTGCCGGATACGGTGATCAGAACGGAATCCGCGGCGCGAACGGCTTCGTAAAGCCCGCCCTCAAAATCGAACAGGCCGGGAGTATCGATCAGATTAATCTTATGGTTCTTCCACTCTAACGGAGCAACGGCTGCGCCCACGGAGGCCTTGCGGCGGATTTCCTCGGGATCAAAATCGCAAACCGTATTTCCTTCCCCTACCTTTCCCAGCCGGTCAGATGAGCCGGACAAAAACAGCAATGCCTCTGCCAGCGTAGTCTTTCCCGAGCCGCTGTGGCCCGCAATCGCAATGTTCAGAATATTTTTTGCATGATACTGCTTCACTTGGTAAAACTCCTTTCAAGATGCCCCAGCCGGGGCAGTAGGGTAATGCCGGGAGACCGTTCTGTGCAAACGGCAGTTGTTTGGATATTACCTACAATCCAATCCCAGTTATTTTTTACAATTATATCTTATTTTCACATAGGAAGCAATGCTTTCCAATAAATTAGACGCATTCAATAAGACGATTTTATGGAAACTATACAATTTAACGAATTCAGTTTTCTTTTGTGCTTTCTCCAGGATTCTCTTGACGGCACAAAAAAACGGACAATCCCTGTTTTATGGGGATTGTCCGTCGAATCTGGCCGGGCCGGGCGGCCCGGCCGATTTTTGTGTTATGGCTTGCGCAGCCGGGGGATAATCAGTACGGCCGCTGCCCAGAACAGCTGGTACAACAGCAGCGCCATGGTAGAAAGCTGCTCAAGCCCGGAATAAAAGACCAGGAACGCCACAAGCATGAACCCGAGAATGACTCCGACGGTTTGCAGCAGAGTCGCCATGGTCACATTGCTCTTTTCGCGCACGCAGGCGGTCAGCATCCGCATCATAGAGGCGGGGCGGCCCTTGCTGACAAACAGGGCGTCGGCGCGCTCGAGCTCTTTGGTGATCTTATTTTGGTACATGGTACCGAGCGTTTCCGGTAGAATCCGTACGGAATGCGGGTCAAGGCCAAAGCATTCGGCCACGAATTCGGGGGTCATGTTCGGGTCCGTCGTGCGCAGGATCAGGCTGATGCCGTTCTGCTCCATGCGGCGCAGCTCCAGCGCGCGTCGCTTGTCGGAGTTATACGAAATGACGAACATTGCGACCAGCTCGCCCTGCGAAGCCAGGTAGACCACCTTTTTTCCGCCCAGCAGGTATTTGTTTTCGTAATCGCGGGAGGGCGGAGTCAGCCCGTGCTGCTCCAGCAGCTGCCGGGTGCCTACCAGGGTGCGGCGGCCGCTCACCCAGCCGGTGATGCCGCGTTCATCCTCATAGGTGATGTTTTCGGCCTTCGGCAGAATATCGCGCCGGTTCTGAATGATCTGCTCAAACAGGTCGCTTAAGGGGCCGCCCAGGGTGCACATCACTGCGCTGGCGTCCATAATGGCTTCGTCGATGCGCTGGCCGCCGAACGTTTTGATTCCATTCAGGATGACCGTCCCTTTGGGGAACAGCTCTTTGGCGTCGGTCATCAGCGCATTGGTGTTGCAGAAATACTCCACGGCAGGGTTGCCTACCAGCATTGTGCCGCATCGACGTGCCAGGGCGGACAGGCGGCTGATCGGCATGTTGACGCACAGCATGCTGGTGATCGGTGCGCTCACACAGGCTGCGGCGGCCAGAGCCGTTATCGCGGCGGAGGCGCTGCGGGTCAGCACCAGACTGATGGCGCACAGCACCAATGTGCCGAGGAACAGCAGAGGAGCCATCGACTGCGACGCCTGTTCGCTGGGGTCCGGCTCGTAGGAGTTGCGCAAAAAATTGCGGAAAAAGCCGGTTTTTCTCTGGTATGCGATCAGCGGCTCGCCTACCACGCAGCCTTTTGCCAGCTGCAGGGCGGTGTTGTAATCATCGAACAACTCAACGCCCATTTTGGGTTCAGGCGAGATTAAAAAGCGGAAGTTCGCGCGGATGCGCCGCACCATAGAGAGCTTGCCCGCAGAGTTGAGGAACAGGCCGAGCGCCGCCAAAACGGCGTACAGGTGCAGCTGCCCCCTCTCGACCTCCTGCGTCTGGAACAGCAGGGCGGCGCCCTGTATCCACGCGGCCGCGGCGGCCACGGCGACCCCGCTGTCCGCATTGGCCTGAAGACTTACCAGCGCCCGGATTCCCCCGAGCACTGTTTTGCGGCAGAATACGATCGCCATGGTCAGCAGGCACAAGTTTGTAATCAGGTAGGCCAGCGGCAGAACCTCTGCCCGCAGAAATGCGGGTAGCATGCCGGAGCGTTCACTGACAAAGCCCCAGAACAGCATCACGAGCATCAAAATCCCCGTGACGGAAACACGCAGGGCCAGCGCACGGTGTTCCGCGCCCAGCTCGTGCAGAATCGAGGGTGCGTCCTCGGGTGCGGTGTAGTCGTCCAGATTCTCAGGCTCCGGCTCGGTGCCGGGCTCATCGTTGGGATCGTTGTCTTCTTCCACTTCCCCGAGGAAGCGGAATGTATGTACTCCGGAAGAGGCAGGCTGCCGTTTTTTCCGGCTGCGCGGTTCCTGTACCGGTTCTTCAGGCGGTTCCTCCGGTATGGTTCGGTAGCTTTCCTCCACGCGGGTCAGCGCCGCTTCCAGCCGGTCGAACTCCAGTACATGAACGGGCAGAGTGTTCGGCAGGTATTTGCGCGATGCGCGGACCAGTGCGCGAATCTGTTCCTTCTTTTGCTGCTCCGCATGTCGCTGAGCGGTCTCTGCCTGCAGTTGTTCGAGCGCGGCGCGTGCCCTCTTTTCCTCTTCGGACTGCGGCAGATCTTCAGTTCCCACTTGCGGGACTATCTGTTCCGGCTCCTGCTCAGTGGAGGCGTGCAGTACTGCGGGCTTCGGCTGCGGAAGGTTCTGTTCGATTGCCTTTTGCTTCAGGGCTTCCGGCTGTGTGGATTCGGGGGCGGATTTCGGCTCGGCCGCCGCAGGTGCGGGACTGACCTGCTCCTGCGGCGGGGTTTGTGTATGGGACTGATCCGGCAGATCGGCGGCGGACGGCTGGGACTCCGCTTCGTGGGGAACAACTTCTATTTCTTTCGTGATTTCATTTTTAGACACCGGCGGCTGTGCGGTGATCACTTCCCGCGCGGGGCGTTCGGCTTTGGGGCGCGGTTTCTTCTCCGGTGCATCTGTTTCTTTCCGGGACTGCCGCACCAGACGGGCGGCTTCCTCCAGATCCATATATCCGCCTTCCGTTTCCTTTGGGAACGGAAGCGGCTCCAGGTGCAGGTGATGGCTGGCGGGGAGACCGGGCAGGCGGAATTCTTGTGTGGATTCTTTTTGTGGCAGGGGAGCGGATTCCTGTTGTGTGCGTGTGCTCTGCTTCGGCCGGGCCGGCTGTTCTGGAGCCAGTGGTTCGGCTGCTTTGGGCGCGGTGGGGCCAAGGGGCCGCTGCTGCGTTTCCCGGATCAGCTGTACGGGCGCGGCAGGCTCCCACGGCTGGAACCGGGCAGATATCTCTTCCTCTACCTCGTCCTCCGGCGTTTCGTCAAACAGATAGCGAAATGCGGGGGTAGGGCCCTTATCTGTGGAAACGGTGTCGTCGTATCCCTTTTTATATTCCTCTACCGGCTTAAGCTGAAGCCCGTAGTAAATATCCTCTTCTTCGTCAAACTCGCAGGCCTCTGCCGCTTTGCGGCTGCGCCGGCGCGCAAAAAAACCCTTCAGCCCGCGGGGAGCGGGCTGTTCTTCTTCGGGTTTCAGTTCTTCGGGGTATTCTGTTTCGTCCGCCGCGCGAAAGCGGATTTCTCCGTTCTGCCCGGGAGTGAGCGGTTGGGCCGGCATCTCCTGCGGGGGCTGAGAAATCGGGGCCGGAATCTCTGGCCCGGGCTGAGGCGGGGCCGGCTGCTCCGGCTTTGGCTGGGTCTCGGGCGGCTGAATCCGCGGCGCGTTCTGCTCGTCCTTGCCGGTCAGCGTTTCATACGCCTTATTGCTCAAACGGCCTTTGGCCTCCGCCAGGATGTCATCCACCGAGTATTCCGGCGGGTTTTTTCCCCTGTTGTTTTCCATGGTAGGCTACACGCTCCCGTCCTTTTGCTTATTTGGCCTGAATCCCCCTGCGCTGCCGTACGACCTCATAGCAAATCACGCCGCATGCCACAGAAGCATTCAACGAGTTTATCTTTCCCAGCATCGGCAAAGATATGATAAAATCCGATTTTTCTCTGATCAGCCGGCTGACTCCGAATCCCTCCGAGCCGATGACGATCGCGGCGGGACCGCGGTAATCAACACCGCACCAGTCCTGACCGTCCATATCGGCGGCGTAAATCCAAACGCCGCGTTTTTTCAGTTCCTCCAGCGTGCTCGGCAGATTGGTCACCCGTGCCACCGGCACATATTCCACTGCTCCGGCCGACGCCTTGCCTACGGCGAACGTAAGGCCCGCGGCGCGGCGGCGCGGTACAATCACACCGTGCGCTCCGGAGCATTCCGCCGTGCGCAGGATCGCCCCCAGATTGTGGGGATCCTCCAGCTCGTCCGCGATCAGGAAAAACGGCGGCTCGCCCCGCTCCTCCGCTACGCGGAACAGATCCTCCAGCGAGGCATATTCTTTTACGGCGGCCACCGCCACCACACCCTGATGGTTGGCGTGCCCGCACAGATAATCCAGCTTTTTGGGGTCGGCGTCCTTTACGGGGATGCCCGACTGCTTGGCCTTTGCAATAATGCCGCCGATGGAGCCCGTGCGGTTGCCCCGGGCCACATAGATGCTGTCGATGGTGCGCCCGGCTTTCAGTGCCTCTGTTATGGCGTTTCTGCCCGCAATAATGTCTTCGCCGCGCGCGGCGGTTTTATTTTCTTCCATATGTTCTGCTCCTCTTTACGGTCTTTGGCTTTGCCGCGCAGGCAAACCGCTAAAATGTTAAGTACTATTTCTGATTCTATGGCTCTATATTTTTCATATTTTTCGGAAAAATCCATTTCAGAAAGATTTTATTCTTTTGTGAGAAAACGGCCTGTTTCTTCTGTGAAAGTTTCCCGCAGCATACGTGCAGACGCAGCCTTTGCCCCGATATGAGGGGCAAGGCTGTACCAGCAGAATACCCATGCGGAGGATACCCTGCTAAAAATTTGTTTCAAAGCTTATGCTTTGGGCTGTATCGTGAGGTTATTATAACACAAAAGGGCGCGGAAAGGAAAATAAATTGTTAAAAAAAGGCGGATTATGCCTGGGCTTAAATCGTAGCAAAATATAAGATCGCCGCCGCAGCCGCCACGGCCGCGGGAGGGGCTACCCGAGTCACCCAAAAAGACATTCCCCGCGCCCGCTTCATGCCGGAGGGAGCGTCCATGCTGCGCAGTATTTTGCGGGCCTCGCGCTCGAGCAGCTCGCGTTCGGCGCTGGCGTATTCCGGCTTTACCACCAGATAGGCACTTTCGTAGTACATATTCCCCGTTTCCTTCACCTCAATGATCTGTCTGCTGATTCCGCGAATCATAGTGAGCCTCCTGCTGATTTGATACCTTTATTTTAGGCGAAAGGCAAACGTTTATACGGAATGAATCAGGAAAAGGATAACCTGTTGATCGGTTATACCGTATGTAAATTTTTTCGGTTTACATAAATCCAGTGGATAACCCCGGAACATCCTGTGGAAAAGTCTGTTGAAAGTGTTGATAAGTGACGGTATACCGGTGTGTTAACTTTTTTTAAGATTTTGTGAAAATGTCTGTTATGTCAACCGAATCCGACGCAGAAACACATTTTACGAAACAACAGGCAGTATTTTCCCCTTTACGCGGACACCTAATTCTGGAAACTTATTCTTGTTTTTGATTGATTGACAACAATGCTTTTTCCATTAAAATGAAATTAAGCAATGCTCAAGTCGGTGAAATCAGTCCGGAAGGAGCCGCGGATGATGAATAGAAAAGCAACGGTGTATTTGATTACCATTCCCGTTTTACTGCTGATCCTGCAAATGTTTTTTGAAATGTTAGCTTTCGCTTGCCGGGGAAACAGCGAGGTGCGGCTGATTTCGCTCATCAGTGTGGCCATGGAGTTGCTCTGCGCACTCCTCACCTGCTCCGTATTTATCAGCATCGCCAGAAACGGACATCAGCAGCGGCTGTTTGAAAAGCTTTTCCTCTGGATGCTGGCCTGGAATACCCTCGCCCTGCTGGGGGACGCCGTGTCCTGGAGGACCGGGTTTACCGGCATTTTCGCAGCGGAACCGGCGGTCCGCATCGGCAGCTTTATCTCGCATTCCTCAGGATATGTGCTGATGGTGCTGTTCGGCATCTATTTACTCAGTTATATCAATGAAGACCCTTTGGAGCTCAAACGGTTTTTGGTTCTGTTTATCGGGCTGTGTGCGGATGGGTTTCTGCTCGTGGTCATGTCGCAGTTTACGGCGTCCGATCCACAGTACCCGTGGGATATTTCCGACCACCCATGGGTCGCATTCTTTTTCATGATGGTTCCCACGGTCATGATCAGTGCGACGATTCTGCATTTCCGCAAAAAGCTGAGCAACCGGAAGGCGCTGATCTTTCTTTTTTATGAGGTGATCTGCGCGGCGTCTGTTGTGGCGGAAATCCTGATCGGCGGTCTTCGGCTGTATTACATTACGTCGGCCTTTCTTTTGATTTTGATTTACATAGACATACAGATGGAACATGAAAAAGAAAAAGAACAGGAGCTGATGCAGCAGAGAATCTCGATGATGCTCAGCCAGATTCAGCCCCATTTTCTGTTTAATGTTCTCGTCAGCATGAAATCCCTTTGCCGTATCGACCCCGAAAAGGCGGAGATGGCTCTGGTAAATTTCACCGCATTTCTCCGGGTGAATCTGAATACCCTGACGAACAGCGAGAATGTTCCGTTTGAGCGGGAATTAGAGCACACCAGACATTATCTCCATCTGGAAAAAATGCGCTATGGGGATGACTTGTCGGTGACGATCTGTACACCAGTCACGGAATTCTTTCTGCCTCCGCTGACGTTGCAGCCGATTGTGGAAAACGCAGTACACCACGGGGTGATGCAGCGGGAGAGGGGCGGAACGGTTACCATCCTCACCTCCGGTACAGAGCGGGAATATCTGATCACTGTTTCAGACAACGGTGTGGGCTTTGACCCCGGCGGCCTGGTGCGGCTGAAGAACGACCACGTGGGTCTTGCAAATGTAAGGGAGCGGCTGCGCATTTCCTGCGGCGGCACCCTGAAAATAGACAGCGCGGAAGACAAGGGCACAACGGTGACAATCGTTTTACCGAAAAAGCGACAGGAGGAGATGAAATGCACAGACGGTTTCTTGCAGTAGACGATGAAAAATTGGCCCTGGAGGATCTGGTGAATTCCCTGAAAAAGGCCAGGCCGGGGTGTGAAATCCGGGCATTCAGCGACCCGATAAAGGCTCTGGAAGAGATTCGGGAAAATGCGTTTTGCCCCGAGGCGGCATTTCTGGATATTGAAATGCGCGGCCGCAACGGGCTGGAGCTTGCGTCCGAGCTGAAAAAGGCGATCCCCTCGCTCGAGATCATTTTCGTCACCGCCTATTCCCAATATGCTCTTAAGGCGTATTCCGTGCATGCCAGGGGATATTTGCTCAAGCCTGTCACTGTGATGGCGATTCAGAACGAACTCGAGCACATCGGCGAGCTGACGCTGGATGCACAGGCCGGGAAGAGTTTACGCGTCCAGTGCTTCGGCAATTTCGAGGTGTTCCACGGGGAAAAACCGCTGCGGTTTCCCCGGTCAAAATGCAAGGAGTTATTCGCCTATCTGGTGCACCGCAACGGTGCCTCCTGCAGTGTGAAGGAAATCTCGGCGATCCTGTTTGAAGACCGCCCCTATGACCGATGTCTGAAAAACCAGATTGAAATCTTTAAATCCGATTTGCTGAAAGCGCTCCGTTCGGCGGACTGTGCGGACGTCATTGTGAACAGCCACAACAGCGTTGCCGTCGATCCCCAGAAAATCGACTGCGACTATTACCGTTTCCTTTCCGGCGAGACCGCCGCGGTCAATTCTTATGCGGGCGAATACATGACGCAGTACAGCTGGGCCGAGATGACCTGTGCCGCCCTGAGTGAAAAAATAAGATAAACATTGAAAAGCTTTTGGATTCTCTCCCCGCAGAAAACGGGGAGAGAATCGCTGTGATATTTGGGTTCTTTCTCAAAGAGGATCAATGATTAAAAATAATTTTTTTTGAAGTTTTTTGTTGTCCTTTTGTTATCCCTACCCTCTTATACTTTATGGTAAAGCTTTCGAAGGCGCGGCAAAACGATTATTATGATTGGGGGAACAACAATGGTAGTAGAAGAAACTCAAAAAGTTCAAGACACCCAGTTGGAGGAGGGTGCTCTCAAAACCACAAAACTGACGTTTTATGAGGCGATCTCTATCATCGTGGGGGCCAACATCGGTTCCGGAATTTTGGGGCTTGCTTATTCCACCCGCCTTGCGGGATGGCCGGTTCTGCTGCTTTGGCTTGTCGTGGCGGGCCTGTTTACCACGTTTTCCATGCTCTATGTTGCAGAAACCGCGCTGCGTACCCGCAAGCCGCTGCAGCTTCCCGGCCTGGCAGAAAAGTATGTGGGGAAAAGTGGCTCCCTTTTGATGTTCATTTCGGTGTGTGCGAATTCCATCGGCTGTATGATTGCCTATACCACCGGTTCCGGCAATATCATCTGCACCCTTCTGGGGCTTCCCAATTGGGCCGGCAGCTTGCTGTTCACCGTCCCCTGCGTTCTGGTTGTCTGGTTCGGGCTGAAGGCCACCGGAATCTGGGAGAAGTTTATCTCTACCGGCATGGTGCTGCTGCTGGTGCTTATCGTCGGTGCGTCGTTTGTATCGGGAAAGGCTGACGCCAGCCGGGCGATCTATACCAACTGGACGTATGCGGTTCCCATTCTCAGTACCGCTATTTTCTGCTACATAGCGCAGTACACTGTTCCGGAGTTGGCGCGCGGCATGCGTCATACCCCGAAGAAGCTGCCCGGTGCGATCATGATCGGAATGTTTATCACCGGCATTCTGCTGGCGCTTGTTCCGCTGGCAGTGCTTTCGCTGACCGGCGCCGATGAGGTGACACAGGTTGCTACCATTGCCTGGGGCCAGGCACTCGGCACATGGGCCCTGTTTACCGCCAACATTTTCGCGTTGTGCGCGATGATGACCTCGTATTGGGCGGTCGGCGGAGCGATGCTCACCAATATTGTAGATATGTTCAAATTAAAAGACGAGCGGGAGACGAAAACCCGCCTCATCGCGATTGCCTGCACGGCGCTTCCCCCGTTTATTCTGGCGTATTCCGGGCTTGTCAGCTTTGTGGACGCCATTGGCTGGGCGGGAACCTTCGGCGGAGTGATCATGTCTATCGTACCGGTCAAAATGCTGCAAAGCGCCCGCAAGAACGGCGACATTGAGCCGGAGTGGCAGTGCGGCTGGTATGCAAAAAAACCGATTCAATATACGATGATCACCATCTTCCTGTTTGGGGCCGTCTATTACATCTGCTCCATGTTCGGGATTCTGCCCGCCGGCTGGTGATCGGAAAGGAAGTGCAGGTATGCGTGTCATTCCAAAGGATAAAGTGATTTTTCGGTTCAACCCCGAAAACAAAGCAAACTATGAAGTGGAGGACGGAGAGGTCTTCTGGGTGGAGGTGGACGACTGCTACAGCGGACAGATTACGGACGCTTCCGTCAAACGCCCGGATATCGATATTTCCATTATGGACTGTGCCGTCGGCCCGATCAACGTGAAGGGAGCACGCCCCGGGGATACCCTGTGCGTGGAGGTGTTGGTCATCGATCTTGCGTCGCAGGGCGTGATGGTCACGTCTGTGGGCCTTGGGGTTCTGGGCGATCAGATCACGGAGCCGGATACGAAAATCATCCCGGTTCATGACGGCTTTGCCCATTTTTCCGAGGACATCAAGCTGCCGCTGACCCCAATGATCGGCGTGATGGGTGTTGCGCCCAAAGAGAAGGAGATCCACTGCGCTGTTCCAGAAGACCACGGGGCGAATATGGATACGAAGCTGGTCGCGGTCGGTTCCCGGGTTTACTTCCCCGTGGGTGTGCAGGGAGCGGGGCTCGCGGTAGGCGATATGCACGCGTGCATGGGCGACGGAGAGCTTTCGGGCACTGGAATTGAGATTGCGGGCAGGATGTGCCTGAAAACAACGATTTACCGCGACCGCCCGATTGAGCGCCCGGTGATTGAAACGACGGACGGCCTGTACTTTTTGGCATCCAGGCCGACGCTGGAGGAAAGCATCCGGATTGCCGCAAACGATACGGTGCAGTTTCTGATGAAAAAGCTCCGACTGAATTTTCCCGATGCGTACCGTCTGCTGAGCGCGACCTGCGACGCGCAGATTTGCGAGGTTGTGGACGATAACGTGACGGTTCGGATTCATTGCCCGAAATTCCACACAGGAATTCAAACCCTGTAAAACGCCCTGCCGGCGAGAAATTTGGCAGCGCCGGAATATCAGACCAGTGTAATTTTATTTCATTGATCCATAGACTAGTCTCCTCAAATACAGAAGGCCGGGTTGCCCGTGGGCAATCCGGCCTTCTTCCTTTGTAGAATAACCACCGGCTGTGCCGGTGGAGCGGAAAAAGCTTTAGCGTTGAGAGGGACAAAAAAACTCCTTTTGATGTAAAATAAGCTTGCGGTCTGGCAACTGCAAGAGACATCAAAAGGAGGACATTCAAAAATGAATGATAATAAGAGTTTAGCACATACGAAATGGAACTGCAAATACCATATAGTATTTGCGCCAAAGTACCGTAGAAAAATATTTTACGAGGAAAAACGAGCGGAGATAGGAAAAGTACTGAGAGAATTGTGTGGTTGGAAAGGAGTAACCCTTTTAGAAGGAGAGGTGTGCCCAGACCATGTACATATATTAGTAGAGATACCACCGAAGATGAGTGTAGCAAATTTAAAATACAAACATGGCAATAGAAGTTTTTGGTGCCGTGGGTACTATGAGCCAAACGTATTAGGAAAACTGCAAAAACCCTTATTCTATGCGGGATAAGGGAATACCAAAATAAAATATGAGCTATCACATTACACAGGA
This sequence comes from Clostridium sp. MSTE9, assembly GCF_000277625.1. NCBI lineage: Bacteria > Bacillati > Bacillota > Clostridia > Eubacteriales > Clostridiaceae > Clostridium > Clostridium sp. MSTE9. The sequence continues at coordinate 15,839 of NZ_AKFU01000039.1, read as the reverse complement.
TACCGCCTAATTGGACAAGATAGGCGGTATTTTTGTATCTGGATAGCGGAACTTCGGGTCAACTTGGCCCGAAGTGGAAAGGGGGGATTACAAATCCCTGTGGGGCTTGACCTAAAAAATCAAGCCCCTTTTTCATGCCATAAAACAGACAAGGAGGAAAAACGCATGGCAAAAAATGAGCCAAACAAACCGGACGAAGTAAAAACCGCCCCGGCACAGGAAGCCGCAGCAGAAGAAAAAAGCACTCCCAAACCCATGCCGGAGATTGGCGGCAAAGCTCCTGCCCCGGAAAAGACTGCCGAAGAAACAGCGGCACTTCCCCATGAGGACGGAGCCGCCCTGCATGAATCTGATAAGGACAGGCCGAAAGTACCTACCCCCATTGACATTCCCGCCCCCGGTGATGTGGTGGTTTCCTTTGACAAAATCAATGAGATTGTTTCCGGGAAACAGGCGGCGGTAAAGGAAGCGGAGCAGACCGCCCCCGAAAAAAAGGACATGGAAAAATCAGCACACACCGAAAAAAAGGCAGAGCCAGAGAAACCCGGTATGGATAAGGGAAAGGAAAACGAGCCGAAAACGGCTAACAGCAAGCCCAAATCTCGCTCACAAAAAACCACTGAAAAAGCGGACAAAAAGCCTACTCGCCCTGCCAAACAGGAAAAAGCCCCAAAGGCTGTAAAACCGGAAAAGCCGGATAAACCGAAACAAGCCGCAGAAATTGGCGGCGGGGCTTCTGATTCCCCGCAAGCTACGGAACAGGCACAGCAGGAAACGCCGTCCCCTGCCCCGGAACTGCCGTCCGAACCGAGGGAAGCACCCCGCCCCGGCGAACAGGAACAGATTGTTTATCTCAATCTTTCCGAGCTTTTCGCTTTCAAAGATCACCCGTTTCAGGTTCGTAATGATGAAGAAATGGCGGCTATGGTGGAAAGCGTTAAGGACAAGGGCGTTACCCAGCCTGCCATTGTGCGCCCCCGTGAAGATGGCGGCTATGAAATCGTATCAGGCCACCGCCGCCAGAAGGCCAGCGAATTAGCCGGATTTGCGGATATGCCTTGTATTATCCGCAACATGACGGACGAACAGGCCATCACGCAGATGGTAGAGGACAACACCAACCAGCGTGAAAATATCCTGCCCAGTGAACGGGCCAAAGCCCTGCAAATGCAGTTGGAAGCCATCAAGCGGCAGGGCGCGCGAACCGGCAACGGGCAACGCTCCAATGAGGTTGTAGCAGAGCGCAACAAAATGACGGTCAAGCAGGTTCAGCGGTATATTAAGCTCAATGAGTTGGTTCCCGACCTTATAAAAATGGTGGACGAAAAGAAAATCGCGTTCACTCCCGCCGTGGAGCTTGCGTTCATCAAGCCCAAAAATCAGCGGTATATCGCTATCGCCATTGAGGGCCAGCAGTCGGCTCCCTCACTCTCACAGGCACAGCGTATGCGTGACCTTGACCAAAAGAAGTTGTTAAACCCCGATGTGATTGACGGAATCATGTTAGAAGAAAAAAAGGAGGCAGACAAAGTGATTATTTCAAGTCAGGAACTTTCCCAGTATTTCGGCAAGGAGAAAACACCTCGCGAAATGAAGGATACCATTATGAAACTGCTGGAGGAAAACAAGGCGAAGCTGAAAGAGGTTTCGGCTCCCCAAAAGAAAGCCGAACAGGAAAAATAAGCACTTCGGGGCAGGTTGGCCCGAAGTCGTTGTATGCGGGGCTTTGCCCCGCGCCCCAAAGCTCTAAGGATATGAATATATTCCCCATCGCCGCTTGTTGGGTAGCATAACCGGGAAAATCGGTCAAGAGCCTGCCGCCGTAGGCGGTGCTTCGCACTCTTGACGGATTTCTCCCAGTTATGCTTTAAGGCAGTCAAGCGACGGGGATATATATTCCTTTGAGCCCCGCCCTTTCCATGAGTGGAAAGGGCGGGGGGATAGGTTGACACATTCAGCGCAACAAGAACGGAGGTGCTTAAATCATGAAACGACCTTTAGCATACATTACTGCCGCGTGGTGCGGCAATCACGATACGGACACCAAACAGGCGGCGCAGTATTGCCGGGCAGTCTATGAAGCGGGTTTTTCCCCGATTTGTCCCCTGCTCTATCTGCCCTTATTCCTAAATACCGCTATCCCGGAGGAACATAAAAGCGGCATTGATATGAGCCGGGATCTCCTGCGCCGCTCTCACGTGCTTGTCGTATGCGGAAGCGATATTGACGAGGACGTGAAAAACGACATTGCTGTTGCCGGGCGGCTGAACATCACGGCAACCACACTGGACGGGATTCTGACCGTGAAAACACAGGGGCAGGAAAAAGACCATGCTTGAAGCCTTTGTCACCAACCTTGGGCGGTATAACGAAGGGTACTTGGACGGGGAGCCTTTAAAGCTCCCCGCCACCACCGAGGAAGTGCAAGCTCCTTTTAAGCATATCCATGTGGACGGTGTACAGTATGAGGAAATTTTCATTACCAATTATGAAACCGACATTCCCGGCCTGCGTGACTGCTTGGGAGAATATGAAAGCATTGACGAGTTGAACTACTTGGCTTCCCTGCTGGACGATATGGAAGAATGGGAGTTAGAAAAGTTTTCTGCCGCCGTGGACTTCGGAGAGTATAACAGCGTACCCGCCCTAATTAACCTTACGCAAAATCTGGATTGTTTTGAGTTTTACGCCGGAATTGAGAATGAGGAAGATTTGGGCCGCTTCTATATTGAAGAAATGTGTACGTTGGAAATCCCGGAGCATTTGGAAAACTATATTGATTATGAAGCCTACGGGCGGGACATGAACTTGGACGAGGACGGGCGCTTTACCGAGGGCGGCTATGTGGTGCGGACAGGTGACAGCTTCCCCGAGCATTACAACGGTAGGGATGATTTACCAGACGAATACAGAATTTTTGCTTATCCCGAACCGGAAAAATCCATCAAGAAAACGCTGGAAAGCTACGGGAAGATGATAAGCGAAACCGCCACCGCCGCCCATGGGCGCTCCCACCCCGCCAATGCGGAACGATAACCAACTTCGGGCCAACTTGACCCGAAGTGCGAAAGGAGGTTAAATTCTATGGCAAAAACGAAAACCACCGCCGAACCAATTCTGGAAAATAAACACGTTAAAGAGCTTTTAGCGGTTCTGCGGGAAAACAATTCCCCGTCTACAAAGGATTTTCTTGCGGTTCTCAATCAGGTTGGCGCAATGGAAAAACAGCTTGACGCCGCTGTAAAAGAGCTTGCCGCTATGCGGCAGGAATTAAAAACGGCGCAGGAACAGAACCACCCGGTTAAGGCCGCTTTGCAAAAGACGGTCATTGTGATGCAGGGGCAGGTATTGGACTTGCGGGATAAATTAGCGGAGCTAAAGCAAAACGTCATAGACGGTTGCAGGAACGCCGTTGCCGCTTTTAAGGAAACCGGCATTTCTGCTCTGGATAACGTAGCTCGATTCTTCAAGGTGCGCCCAATCTTAGAAGCCATGCGGGATATGCTCACAGAGAATATTCAGTATGATGATAAGGCCATTGCCAAAATTGAAGCCATCAGCACCGAATATCATCAGGCCGGGCGACATTTGAAAAACATGGGCAGAGCCATGCTTGGCAGAGAAGCCCTACAGGAAGCCAAACAGCCCGGTAAGCTGGCGGCGGTCATATCCGCTCCATTCCGCGCGGAGCGTTCCCATTTTTCCAGTATAAAAGGCCATGTAAAAATCTTTGAATACGTTGGCACGGTTGGAGGAACGGGCGGCAGAGAAAAAGCCCTCTATTCGGGAAGCCCTTGCCACTCACAATAAAAAAATCGCACAGGTACAAAAGGACGCTCCCCCCACAGAGCGGCCCCACCCTGCCAATGTGGAAAGGTAGGCAACTTCGGGTCAAGTTGGCCCGAAGTCCTCCCGTCTGTGCGATTGTCCTATCTGGCAGGAAAGGAGGAAATTCATGCAGGAAGATATTGAACGCCGGACGGTCGCCCTATCCGTCAATGCCACAAAGCTGACGGGCCGGACGCTGGCAAAGGTGCTGACGGCAGCACTCCGGCAGATACAAAAGAGCCATCAGAAGCGGCAGACCCCGCAGGGCAGACAGAGCGTAAAAAAGTTGATGAACCACGGCGTTTCTACAAACAGTCTTGACCTGTCCGGGGATACGAAGCTCTTTGACCGTGTGGCCCGAAAGTACAATGTAGATTATGCTTTTCACAAAACCGGGCCGGATAAATATTTGTTATTCTTCAAGGCCGGGCAGGCTGACGCTATTACCGCCTGTTTTGGCGAATATACAAAGCTGGTGCTGAACCGGGGCAAGAGCCGCCACCCCTCTATTCTGAAACAGTTAAAAGCCTTTGCCGACAGGGAGCGCACCAAACCGCGACAAAAGGAACGAAAACGGGAGGTGGTGCGGAATGAACGATAAAATCCGTAGATATGTGATTCCCAATGTTCCCTATCTGTTGGTGCTGTGGTTCTGTCTGAAGCTCGGCACAGCCTACCGCCTTGCGGCAGGTGCAGACTTCGGAAATAAACTGGTTGGCATGATAAAGACTATAAGCCCGGCGTTTGCTTCATTTGCGCCGGGCTTTGTGCTGTCCGATTGGCTCATTGGCCTTGCCGGGGCGGTCATACTCCGGCTGGTGGTATGGTATAAGGTAAAAAACGCAAAAAAGTTTCGGAGGGATGTGGAATATGGCTCGGCCCGGTGGGGAACGGCAAAGGACATCAAGCCCTTTATCGACCCAAAATTCAGCAACAACGTGATACTAACCGGGACAGAGCTTCTTACCATGAATACCCGACCCGCCAATCCCGCCAACGCCCGAAACCTTAACTGCTGTATCATAGGCTCCAGCGGAAGCGGGAAAACTCGCTTTTGGCTGACCCCACAGCTTTTACAGGCTCATTCGTCCTATGTGGTGGTTGACCCAAAGGGCGGCATTTTAGAGCAGGTCGGCTCTTTTCTGAAAAAGCAGGGCTACAAAATCAAGGTATTCAATTCCATTGATTTTGCCCGGTCAATGCACTATAACCCGCTGGCCTACTTAAAGACGGAAAGCGATATTTTGAAGTTTGTAAACGCTCTGATTGAGAACACAAAGGGCGACGGTAAAGAGGGTGATCCATTCTGGACGAAAGCAGAAACCTTGCTTTATTGTGCTTTAATCGGCTATATCGTCCTTGAGGGGCCGGAGGAAGAACGCCATATCAATACCCTAGTGGATATGCTGAACAGCATGGAAACAAGGGAAGATGATGAAAATTTCAAGAACGCCGTGGACTATATGTTCCTTGGCTTGGAAAAGCGCAATCCCAACCATTTTGCGGTGCGCCAGTATAAGAAATTCAAGCTCGCCAGCGGGAAAACCTCGAAAAGTATCCTGATTTCCTGCGGAGCCAGACTTGCCCCATTTGATATTGGACAGCTCCGGGAGATTATGAGCTATGATGAAATGGAACTTGACCGCATGGGCGATAAGAAAACCGCCACCTTCTTCATCATCAGCGACACCAATACGACCTACAACTTTATTGTTGCCCTTGCTTTTTCGCAGATGTTCAATCTTTTGTGTGAACGGGCTGACAGCAAATACGGCGGCAGGCTCCCCCATCATGTAAGGGTATTATGGGACGAAGCCGCCAACACGGGACAGGTTCCGCAATTGGAAAAATTGGTTGCCGTTATCCGCTCCCGCGAAATATCCTTATGCCTGTTTTTACAGGCGCAAAGCCAGCTCAAAGCCTTATATAAAGACCACGCTGAAACCATTATGGGAAATATGGACAGCGTGATTTTTCTTGGTGGCCGGGAACATTCCACCATCAAGGAACTTTCGGAGGTTTTGGGGAAAGAAACCATTTCCATGCAGACGGAAAGCCGGACGCGGGGCCAGTCGGAAAGCTATGGACAGAACTTGCAACGGCTCGGCAAGGAGCTTATGACAATGGACGAATTGACCACTATGCCGGGCAACAAGTGTATTTTACAGCTTCGCGGCCTGCGTCCATTCCTTTCCCCCAAATACGATTTAAAACAGCACCCCAATTACAGGTATACCGCCGAAGCTGATAAGCGCAACGCTTTTGACGCTTCAAAGCTGGTAAACCGCCGCATGAAAAAGCTCAATCCCAATGAGCAGTATACCGTTTATGAAGTAAGTGCCGACGAGGAAACCGCCGCCATAGACGAGAACGAGGACATTCTCAACTATGATGATGTGGACGACCCGGAAGCATTTGCATAACTTCGGGCCAACTTGTCCCGAAGTGACAGCCGCCGAAAATGGCGGTTTTTTTGTACCCGAAAACAATATGAAAATATGGAGGTAATCAGATTATGGGATTTTTTACGAGTGCAGTTAGTACCTTGCAAACCCTTGTTGTAGCTCTTGGCGCGGGTCTTGCCGTGTGGGGCGTTATCAACCTTTTGGAAGGTTACGGGTCGGACAATCCGGGCGCGAAATCGCAAGGCATTAAACAGCTCATGGCCGGGGGCGGCGTTATCCTGCTGGGAACAACGCTTGTGCCTATGCTTTCCAGCCTGTTTTAAGGTAGGCCGGTATGGATTTTCTCACCGACTGGATTAACGAATGGATAAAGGGCCTGCTGGTGGACGGTATCATGGGCAATTTAAGCGGCCTTTTCGAGAACGTGAACGACCAGATCGGAGAGATTGCAACACAGGTGGGAACCACGCCGGGGAATTGGAACCCCGGTGTGTTCTCTCTCATACGGCAGCTTTCCGAAACGGTTGTCTTGCCGATTGCCGGACTGGTGCTTACCTTTGTCATGTGCTATGAGCTGATTCAAATGCTCATTGACCGGAATAACCTGCACGATATTGACACATGGATTTTTTTCAAGTGGATATTCAAAACCTTTATCGCAGTACTGCTTCTTTCCAACACATTCAATATCGTGATGGCGGTATTTGATGTTTCCCAAAGCGTCATAAACAGTGCAGGGGGCGTGATTGCAGGAAACACGGCGGTAAGCCCCGATATGATGGACAGCTTGGAAACCCAGCTCATGACAATGGAAATCGGCCCTCTGCTTGGCCTGTGGATGCAATCCTTTCTGATAAAGATTATTGTCGTAGCAATCAATATTGTTGTGTTTGTCATTGTGTACGGCAGAATGATTGAAATTTACCTACTCACCAGTTTAGCCCCGGTGCCAATGGCAACCTTGGTCAACAGGGAAATCGGCGGCATGGGCCAGAACTATTTAAAATCTTTGTGTGCTGTGGGTTTTCAAGGCTTGTTGATTTTGGTATGCGTGGGGATTTACGCAAAGCTGGTGCAGAGTATCGCTGTAGGCGGCGACCCCATTGGAGCCATATGGACGGTAATCGGCTATACGGTTCTCTTGTGCTTCACCATGTTCAAGACGGGAAGCCTTGCAAAATCCATCTTTGGAGCGCACTGACGACTTCGGGCCATTCGGGGTCCCCGGCAAATCGTAGATTTGTTGGGGTGAGAGCTTGTCCCGAAGTGAGAAAGGAGAAATTTTTACTATGAGCAACGAAAAAACAACAGCTCCGCAGGAAACAGAACAGGCGGCTTTGCCGCTGAAACTGGACGTTACCGCCCGGCTCATTGAGCCAAAGGGCAACCTTGTAGGCTTTGCCAGTCTGAAACTGAACGACTGCTTTGTGATTGACGATTTCAAGATTTTGCAGAACGACAAGGGCATTTTTGTAGGTATGCCGAGCAAGCCGGATAAGACCAGCAAGACCGGCTACCGGGATACATCCCGCCCCATCACAAAGGAATTTCGCGCCGAGCTGACCGAAGCCGTGACAGCGGCCTACCATGCAGAGCTTGAAAAGTTGCAGACCCGCGCCGCTGCCATTGCTTCCCCCGAAAAGCAGTCTATCCCGAAACAGCTTGCGGAGGGATCCAAACAGGCGGCACAGGAGAACGCCGCCCGGCCTGCTCCGGTAAAGACAGGTAAAGCCAAAAATGCAGAAAGGTAACTTCGGGCCAACTTGGCCCGAAGTGGAAAGGAGTTTTTATGTATCAACAACCGGAACAATCGCCGTGGGGCAAGGTGCAGACCTGTGATATTCTTTGCCCCGGCGTGTTTCTTGTGAGTACCGCCAGTCATGGCGGCACAATGGTTGCAAAGGATATGGCGGCGGTGCTTTCTCCTGCCGCTATCAAGTGCGGCTTTCGTCACAGTGGTTTTCTCTGTTTTGAGGAAGATACGCAGGAAGATGTTGCCCTGCGGGAGCTTTTGGATAAAAAGCTGTGGGCGGTTCCAGACCGTATAAAAGACAAGGCCGCTTTTGAGGAAAACATCAATAAGTCGCTCCGGGAACATAACCCGGACTATTGGCGGGTACGGCAGGCTGGACTGGAAAAGACCCCGGCACGGCAGACGGTTCCTATCCACAATGCAGAACGATAATCAACTTCGGGTCAACTTGGCCCGAAGTCAGAAAGGAGGATTTTTCATTGGCCTATGTAAGCGTACCAAATGATTTATCAAAAATAAAAACCAAAGTGGCGTTCAATCTCACCAAACGCCAGCTACTATGCTTCGGAGCGGCGGCGGTAGTCGGGATTCCGCCTTATCTTTTTACCCGTACCGCCATTGGCAATACCGGGGCCATGCTCTTAATGATTACCTTTATGCTCCCTTGTTTTCTCATTGCCATGTATGAGCGTGACGGACAGCCGCTGGAAAAGGTGGTGCGTAATATTGTCCGCTCCAAATTCCTATGGCCCCGCACACGCCCCTATCAGACACAGAATTTCTATTCCTATCTAAGTAACCCCGGAAAGGAGGTTTCACCCAATGGCACAAAAAACAAAACGCCCACCCGTTCCCGTAAAAAGTGGAAAGCCTAAAAAGCGCGGGCCGCAGTCGGCACAGCAGACCATTCCCTACAAGGAAATGCTGAAAGACGGTATCTGCAAGGTGCGGGAGGGCTACTATACAAAGACCCTTTCCTATGAGGATATTAACTACGCCGTGGCTTCCAGTGATGACCAAAGCACTATTTTTGACGGCTATTGCGGCTTTCTCAATTACTTTGACAGTGCCTTGCCCTTTCAGCTATCCTTTATCAATCACCGTTCCCGCCCGGAGAATCGTTACAGCGTGAATATATCCCCGCAGGACGACGATTTCAACAGTATTCGAGGCGAATTTACCGCCATGCTGGAAAACCAGATTGCCAAAAGCAACAACGGCATTGTCCGTTCCAAATACATTACGTTCGGTATCAATGCGAACGGGATCGCGGCGGCACGACCCCGCTTGGAGCGTATCGAAGCGGATATTGTGGGGAACTTCAAGAAACTTGGCGTACAGTCGGCAACCCTTTCCGGGCGGGAACGCTTGGAAGTGCTGCACAGCCAGCTTCACCCCGGAGGGCGGGAGCCGTTCCGCTTTTCATGGGATATGATACCCAAAACAGGCATGGGGACAAAGGACTTTATTGCTCCCACTTCCTTTGACTTTCGCCAAAGCCGCGCCTTTCGTGTGGGAACCACATGGGGCGCGGCTCTGTATATGCAGATTATGGCTTCTGAGCTTTCCGATAAGCTGTTAGCGGAGCTTTTGGAAGTGGACGCGGAAATGACCATCACCCTGCATATCCAGACAGTAGACCAGACCAAAGCGGTGAAAACGGTCAAGGCAAAGCTGACCGACATAGACCGTATGAAAATGGACGAGCAGAAAAAAGCCGCACGGGCCGGATATGATATTGACATACTTCCCCCGGATTTACTGACATACAGCAAGGACGCGGCGGCACTCTTGGCAGATTTACAGAGCCGGAACGAGCGAATGTTTCTGCTTACGTTCCTTGTGGTGAATACAGCCCCCACCCGCCAGCAGTTGGAAAATGACATTTTCACGGTATCGGGCATTACGCAGAAATATAACTGCTTTCTCAAACGGCTGGATTTTCAGCAGGAACAGGGCTTTATGTCCTCGCTCCCTCTTGGGTACAACGGAATCGAGATACAGCGGGGCATGACAACCTCAAGCACCGCTATTTTCGTTCCCTTTATGACGCAGGAGCTTCGCATGGACGGGCAGGCATTGTATTACGGCATGAACGCCCTTTCCCATAACGTCATTATGGCAGACCGCAAAAAGCTGAAATCTGCCAACGGCCTGTATCTTGGCAGTACAGGCTCCGGCAAGAGCTTTGCCGCAAAACGTGAGCTAATCAACGTGTTTCTTGCCACCAAAGACCGCATTATCGTGGTAGACCCAATGGGCGAATACGCCCCGCTGGTCAGGCGGCTTGGCGGGGAGGTCATAGAAATATCGCCGGACAGCCCCCATAACATCAACCCAATGGACTTAAAACTGAACTTAGCCGGAGAGGACAGCCCGCTTTCTATGAAAGCGGATTTTTTATTGTCCTTATGCGAACTGATTATCGGCGGCAAGGAGGGCTTACAGCCTATTGAAAAAACGGTGATTGACCGTTGTGTGCGGCTGGTGTACCGGGAGCTTGCCCTTGGAATCGGGGACGGGAAAATGCCGCTTCTGCAAGACCTGTATGAAAGCTTGTGCCAGCAACCTGAACCGGAAGCCAGACGGATTGCAACCGCATTGGAGCTTTACTGCACCGGCTCCCTCAATATGTTCAACCACCCTACCAATGTGCAGACCGACAACCGCATTACCTGTATCGTGCTGAAAAGCATGGGCGAAAACTTACGCAAAATCGCCATGCACATCACAAACGAGCTGGTGACACAGGCGGTAGACGAGAATTTTTCCAGAAGTCTTGCGACCTGGTGCTACTATGACGAATTTCATATTTTGTTGCAGGACGCATTGAGCGCCAGCTATTTTGTGCGTGAGTGGAAAATGCTTCGTAAAAAGGGCTGTGTGCCGAGCGCGCTTACACAGAATGTGAAAGACCTTTTAGCCAGCCGGGAAATCGAAAACATCTTGGAAAACAGCGACTTTATGATACTGCTGTCACAGGCGCAGGGCGACCGGGCAATCCTCGCCAAACAGCTTGGCATATCAGAACATCAGCTATCCTATATCGCCCACAGCAATTCCGGGGAGGGGCTTTTGTTCTTCGGCAATACCACCATTCCCTTTGTAGACCGTTTCCCCCGTGGTGAAATCTACAATCTGCTTACCACCCGCCCGGAGGACATCAGGGAGGCCCAAAATGCGTGATACGGGCAGGTCGGGCCGTTTGCGGTTTGAGCCTGAGGGACAGGCGGCAACTTCGGGCCAACTTGGCCCGAAGTCCAAAAAGCGGACTGCACCGAAAAAGGGCGGCTCCCACAATATGACACCGCCGGACGCACCTTCGACTGTTAAAAACAGCACTGGCCCGGTTCCGCCTGACACGGCAAATAAGAAGCTACGGTTTGAAGATGAAGCCTCCCCCGACACTTTTTCATCTGTGGAAAGCACTTCTGCCACTTCGGGCCAACTTGGCCCGAAGTCGGGAAAGCTCCGGCAGGACAGCAAGAAGCCCCGACCCTCTGAACGCCTGCGGTGTGACGGTGAGCCGCCGCCCGGCGACGAATCCGCTTCCCGTGATGGCTCTACCAACAAAAAGGCGGCGCAAGACGGTAAGCGTATGGAGAAATCAAAGCTCCGTATGGAAAAGAGCGGTGAAAAGCTGAATACCGCCCGTGAGAAATTGGCGGCACAGAAGCCCCCGAAAAAGCCCGGCCCGGTAAAAACCATTAGCCGCGCCGCCCGTTACCAATCGTGGTGGTATGTGCATGGGAAAATTCATCAGGTGGAGCATGAAAATGCGGGCACGGAAGCCGTCCACAAAACCGAGCTTGCCGGGGAACACCTTGTTCGGGGCGGTACACGCTTCATCAAGCACCGTATCCGCACCCGACCCGCCCGGCAGGTTCGCAAGTGGGAAAACAAACATATCAGTGCAAGGGCCGATTACACCTACCGCCAGCTTGTTAAAGAGAATCCGGGCCTGCAAAGCAATCCGGTTTCCCGGTTCTGGCAGAAGCAAAGGCTGAAAAAGCAGTATCGAAAGCAGGCAAAGGAAGCGGCAAAGCAGGGCAAAAAAGCGGTGAGATTCACGGAAAAAGTAGCCCGGACGGTTGCGGCCTTTGTAAAAAGCAATCCCAAAGTTATATTGCTTGGTCTGGTGCTGTTCCTGCTGATTGTGATTCTGCAATCCTGCATAGCGGGAATCACCACCATTGGAAACGGACTGATTAGCATTGTGGGCGGCACTTCCTACGGTTCGTCGGACAACGATATTGAAGCCGTGGAAGAAAATTATACCGAGCTGGAAAAGGATTTGCGGGAACGGCTCTCCCGAATAGAACGGGATTATCCGAACTATGACGAGTACCGTTATTCCGTTGACGAAATCGGGCACGACCCCTTTGAACTGGCTTCCTATCTTACCGCCAAATACGGCGGCTACACCCCGGCACAGGTACAGGTAGAACTGAAAGCCCTGTTCGGGCAACAGTATATTCTGACCATCACGGAAACGGTGGAGGTACGCTACCGCACGGAAACCGACACATGGACGGACGAAAACGGCGAAACCCATACCGACACCTACGAGGTTCCCTACGATTACTATATCCTCAATGTGTCTTTGAAAAATAAGTCATTGGGAGCCGTGGCCCTTGCCAATCTCGACCCGGAGCAGACGGAACGCTACCTTATCTACCAAAAGACCAAAGGCAACCGCCCTTATCTCTTTGAGGGCAATATCTACGTTCACCCTGGCGAATACACCGATTACGACATACCGCCGGAAGCTCTGGCCGACCCGGAATTTGCCGCCCTGATTGCCGAAGCGGAAAAATATTTAGGCTATCCCTATGTTTGGGGCGGTGCTTCTCCCTCCACTTCCTTTGACTGTTCGGGCTTTGTGTGCTATGTGCTGGATCAGTCCGGCGTATATCCCATGAGCCGGACAACCGCGCAGGGCATTTTTAACCAGTGTGCGAAGATCCCGCGCTCCGAAGCAAAACCCGGCGACATTATCTTTTTTACGGGAACCTACGACAGTTCCGGGCCTGTGTCGCACGTTGGAATCTATGTAGGCGGGAATATGATGCTACATTGTGCCAGCGGCGGCGTTCAGTACGCCCGTATGGACACCAATTACTGGACGGAACATTTTTATGCAATGGGCCGGTTATAGGCCCGTTTTGAAAGGAGTGGTTTTTTGAACGCGAAAATTGAGCGTGTAAGCAAGGACATACAGAAAACAAAGGAAAAAATCAATGAGTTTCAAACGAAGCTGCGGGAGCTGGAAAAGCAGAAAACCGAGCTTGAAAATCTGGAAATCGTGGACGCGGTGCGTGGTATGGATATTTCCCTGACCGACCTTGCCGACCTGCTGAAAGCGGCAAAGGCAGGCGGCGCCACTTCGGGCCAACTTGGCCCGAAGTCCACAGTACATGACGAATCGAAAAAGGAGGAAATCGAAGAATGAGAAAATTTCGCATGATGGCGGCGCTGTGCGCCGTTTTTTTAATGACCTTTTCCTTTAGCACCATGGCCTACGCCAGCGGCGGTGAGGAAACCCCGGAAGTAACGGAAGCCCCTGCTACTTCTGAAACAACCAGTGCCCCCAATCCCTTTACCCCTGCCGGAACGGGAACCGTAGTCAATACCGCCACGGACGAGGACGGCAAGCAATTTTATACCATTACCACCCCGGACGAAAATGTATTTTATCTTGTGATTGACCTTCAGCGCGAACAGGATAACGTATATTTCCTGAACGCCGTGACGGAAAAAGACCTGCTGGCTCTTGCGGAGAAGTCCGAGGATACAGAGGAAAATGAAACCGCCGTTGTGTCCACTCCCGAACCGGAAAGCAATTCTGAAACGGATATAAGCTCTGAAACTTCTTCCGAAACCTCTACGGAGCCGGAGCAAAAAAGCGATACCCAAATGCTCTTACTGGTGCTGGTGGTTGTAGTTATTGGCGGCGGGGCCGGATATTACTTCAAGATTTATCGCCCGAAGCAGGAACAGGCCGCTTTGGCAGAGGACGAATTTGACGAATACGAAGCCGACCCCTATGACGAACAGGAGGACGATACCCCGCCGTGGGAAGTAGACGGGGAGGAGTCTGATACCGGGGAGGACGAGGACGCATGAATTTCACAAACAGCCCCTATGAAAAAATGATGAAAGAAAGGCCCCGCCCCTGCCGCCCGGCTCCGGCGCGCAAGCCGCCGAAAGGCTCCCCCTGCCGGGATTGCAGTTATTGGAACGGCTCTGTTTGTGTGGGCGTTTGCTACCGGAATTTGATTTTGCCGCAAAGGGAGGGAACTTCGGGCCAACTTCGAGGTGTTGACAAAGTAGCAAAAGGAAGGGCAAAAATGGTATAATATAGGCAAAGAAAAAGCAGTAGGATGTGTTTAGGGATGCTGACAGAGCGAGCCGGGGTACAAATAAAAATGCACTGTATCACCCTTGAGGATCTGGTGCCGCAGGAGCACTTTTTGCGAAAATTGGAAAAGGCTGTGGATTTCAGCTTCATCTACGACGAGGTTCGGGATTTGTACTGCCCAGATAACGGAAGGCCTGGGGTCGATCCGGTAGTGCTGGTAAAATATCTGCTGGTCGGGTATTTGTACGGAATCGAATCGGAACGGCGCATCGAGCAGGAGATTCAAGTAAATATGGCCTACCGGTGGTTTCTGGGGTTGGATCTGGATGACCGGGTGCCTGATCACTCTACGATCTCCCAAAATCGGCGCAGGCGATTTCATGGAAAAAATGTGTTCCGCCACTTGTTCGAGCATATTCTGCATCTATGCATGGAAAAGGGACTGGTGGATGGAAAGATCATTCTGACAGATTCCACGCATGTAAAAGCGAATGCTTCCTTTAAGGCGAATACAAAAGTGCTGGCGGAGCGCAAGACAACGGACTACATGGAACGGCTGGACCGGTATGAAGCAGAGGAACGTGTGAGGTTGGAGTCATCCGGCGCCGTCAAGCCGCAGCGTGCCGGACGTGAGAAAAAGGAAAGCACAAAAGTGGAAAAGACGGTCAGCACCACCGATCCGGATGCCGGGATGCTGCGGCGGTCGGGGAAACCGGAGGGGATGCACTATCTGGATCACCAAAGCGTAGACGCCGCTCATGGAATCGTGGTAGACGTGGCGGTGACGCCAGGAAACGCGAACGATTCGGAGCCATACCTGGGGCGCATCGAATACATGCGGGAACACATGGGATTGGAAATTCAGGAAGCCGGCGCGGACAGCGCCTACGGCACCAGCATGATTTACCGGGCGATGGAGGATATGGGCATCCGGCTGCACACGCCCGGGGAAACGGGCGGGGCGACCTACAAGGTGGAGCTCAAGCGCGAGGATTTTCGGTACGATGCGGAAAAGGACTGCTTCCTTTGTCCATGGGGAAAGGAACTGACACTGCGGAGCCTTGAGAGGGAGAGCTACAATATCTGCCGGATATACAGAGCCGACAGGAAGGACTGCCGGGCCTGCCCGATGCTGAGCAAATGTGTGAGCAACAGCCACCGAAGCCGAACCATCCGGAAGAACATCTTTGAGGAAGCCGTAAAAAGGCAGCGGAAAACGGACGACGCTTCTACCCACAAGCGTATTCTCGGCCTGCGGCAGATTTGGTGTGAGGGCAGCTTTGCGGCCCAGAAATGGATGCACAACTTAAGGTGCCTGTTCAGGCGAGGAATAGAGGCAGCGGAAGACCACTGCCTCCTTTCGGCAACCGCCTTGAACCTCAAACGAATGATTAAGTGCTTAGGATAACCTCCAAGGCGCTATTTTTTTGCCTGTCCCATTACTTTTTTGTGTTTTCATCCCAGATGACGGGGTTTGTCAACACCTCGAAGT
>NZ_AKFU01000038.1:0-2238 GCF_000277625.1 Clostridium sp. MSTE9 | reverse complement strand
CGCCATGGCAGCCCCGCGCCGAAACGCGAACTGACCATGGCGCGTATCCATATTTTTGGAATGCTGAGTGGTTATGAGATAACGAAATTACCAGACCCGCGGAACATAATCAAAATCCCATTCGGCTACAAGCGGTTCCGTCCAATAGCGCCCGGTGACACCTGTCTCTTTATCAACATGGAGCAAAAAGCCCTGTGCTTCGGGGTTTTCGATGCTGAACTTCACTTTGTAAGTACCGGCCGCGCCAAGCTTGATGTTCGCGCCGTAATGGGGACCGTCGCTCGCGTTCATCGGCATAAAGGTTCCTTCCACCTTTGTTTTGCCGTCCTCGCTGGTGATTTCATAATTGACCGTCAAATTCGGAACAAAATCACCTACGCCATAGCCGAGATCATTCTGCAGCGCAGAGATATCCGCCTCGATATGCATGTCTGCCTCAGAAGCCGGAAGCCCGGCTCTGTCCGCCGGCTCCATATCCACCGGCTGGAAATACACGGCTGCCACATTCAGCGGGCCAAGCTCCAGATCGTCGCCGATCGGGAATTCCTCAAAGCCGGCCGTTTCGCCGGGTGCGGCCACGTCGCCGCCGGCATCGCTCGAGGCGGAGGCCTCAGGGGTAGAGGCCGCGGGGGTGGAAGTTGTGTCGGTCGATGCGCAGCCTGCGAGGGAAAGCGACATCACCATCGCCATGGCGAGGGAAAAAACAGATACTTTTTTTAGAATCATTGATGATACCTCCTGAAATTTATTTTTTCATTTTGCGCTATCCTCCTGATAGAAAGATGACCGCTAAATCTGATTACTCGGACGGATGATCCGACTGCGGGGCGGCTGATCCCTCCCCGGCGGCCATTCTCATGGCCCTCATCTTTCTCGTTTTCCTGATCTGAACTACAAACGTTACGATCGTCAGCGCGAGCAGAACAGCCTGCGGAATCAACGTTTCCAGCGTGGGATAAATCCCCAGAATATCAACCGAAGTGATACCGGACACCGGCGTGACTCCCACAAGGTTGCCTTCCTGCAGCTCCTTTACACCGGAACCCACAAAGGAGATGGACATGACGAACAACAGAATACTGGTGCCGAGGAAAAACGGCTTCAACGGCAGCTTGATGCTCATGAAACGAATCAGAAGATAGATGATCACAAGCGCCACACAGCCTACGCCAAGGCCAAGCCAGACCATGTTGAGATACGTTTTGGTACCGGCCAGCAACGCCTGATAGAACAGGATCGTTTCAGCGCCCTCCCTGAAAACCGCGAGAAACGCGGCGAACGCGAGGGAAAATACGCTCCCCCGTGTAATAGAGCTTTGAACCTTGCCCTCTATGTAGCTCGTCCAAGCGGCAGATTCCGATTTGGACACCATCCAGTTGCTGACATAAAACAGGACCACCACGGCAAGAAGCATTGTCAGCCCTTCGGTAATTTCCTGATTTGCGCCGCTCGCACCCGACAGGCTATTCAGGATAAACGCCATGATGACGCTCGCGCCCAGGGCAATGACCGATCCCCAATAAACTGCGCCGGTTTTTTCCTTGTTCCCGGATTTGACCAGATAGGCGATGATCGCACCGACGATGATGATGGCCTCAAAGCCTTCTCTTGTTATAATCAGAAGCGAAGCAAGAAAAACCCCCAGCGCGCTCTCTTTTTTGCCATCGAGCTGGTCGGCGTCTTCCCGCAGCAGCCTGGTCAATTCGTCGAGCGAGGCTTTCACTTCCTCGTTTGTGCTGCCGGCGTTTATGGCCTTTTTCGCAAAACTGAACTGATATTCCACTGTTGCTGCACGGTTCCCCGATATATGCGCCATCACCGTTTTTTCAAAGCCCAGCTTTTCATAGTACGAGTAGTAGGCAACATCGACTTTCTCTTTCGCGGCTTTCGCTTCTCCCGATACATACAGATCGTAAGACTCATCCAGAACGGATTCCATTTCGTCCACAACATCGTTCCATGTCTCATGGGTAGTGGCAGCGGACGCCGCTATGGAAAACGAACTGACAAGAACCAGCATCAGTGTAATTACAGCAAATATCTTTCGCACCTTTCACCCTCCTTTCCATAAATGATAAACACACAGTGGCGGCATATGACCGACATCCCTGCCGGTACCACAACACACCATATATAAAGTTAGCTCCCCCTAACAAAAAGTACAAGAACCAGTTCTGAAAATCCGGATGGCTCCAGATTGGTTTCTGAGAAGTCTTGGGATAAAAAATACGGCTGCGG
>NZ_AKFU01000037.1:0-101643 GCF_000277625.1 Clostridium sp. MSTE9 | reverse complement strand
AAAAACCATTCTTTTCACAGCCGCAGCCACGATTTATACGATAATTTTGCGGGCCAATTCTCCGCCTATGGCAATGCGCTTCTCCTGAATGCCGACAATAATGGTATCGTCAAATTGTTTTAATACGATCAATATTTCACAATCCTCTGTGATTCCAACTTCTTTCAGAGTATCTCTCGTTCTGTCCTCTACCCAAATTGCCTTGACCTGGTGCATTTCACCAACCGACGCCAACGATAAAAGCATCACGACCAATCCTTTATGAATATGTATTTGGACAATCAGCAGCATATCAAAAAGACCTACCCTGCCCATAAACATATTTTAGAATCGTCTAACGCAAAGCAAAAGAACCAGACTCAACGTCTTGCATGGCTCCAGAAACATGATCATGCCATGCCGCAGAAAGGCGCTCGACCGCGTCGGGGATATCTTTCAGCGGGATTCCCCCATAATTCAAAAGCACCGTCGCGCTTTGGCCTTTTTCAGGGCGGCTCCAGTAGTGAGAGGTTGGATACACGCCCACACCCGCCCGGCGGGCCCGGCTGATCAATTCCTGCTCCGTGATCGGCCACTCGGCCCGAACCAGCAGATGCAGCCCGGCATGAAATGCCGAAATATGTATGCTGTCTCCAAATCGATCGTTCAGAGCATCGACCAGCGCCTCGCATTTGATCCGCTGCGCCTTTTTCATTTTTCTCAGGTGGCCTTCCCAAAGGCCTTCCCTCATAAACATCTCCAGTGGTTTTTGCGTCAGGAACGAAACAAACGGAGTATAGTTGTCAAACCGCCTGTGCAGCTGATCCAGCAGCTTTTCCGGAACCACCATATAGGAAACGCTCAGGCACGGAAATAGCACATTCGAGAAGCTGCCAATGTAGAAAACCCTGTCCGCACAGAGGGATTGAACGGAGGGAAGCATCCTGACGCCATGCTGAAAGTGGCAGTTATAATCGTCTTCGATGATAAAGCTGTCCTTTTGCCTGGCCCACTCCACAAGCTCATTTCGCCGGGATAGGGGCATCACAATGCCTGTGGGGAATTGATGGGAGGGGGTGATATACGCCGCGATCGCATTGGTCGCTGAGAGCACCTTTACATCCGCTCCATGCTTATCAAGTCCCATCGGACATATATTCAGACCATTATTCTGGAAGGTGGTGCGTGACTGATCATAGCCCGGCTCTTCCATGGCAATATCCAGTCCTCTATTGAACGATTTCAAAAGCTGGCAGGCAAGGTCCAGGCAAAACTGCGTGCCCGTTGTCACAATGATCTGTTCCGCGGTGCAGCTGACGTCCCGGTAATTCAGGATGTGTTTTTGTATCTCTGAACGAAGTCCTGCTTCACCGAAAACCGATTTTTGCAGCGCCAAATCTTCTTTATAGTCATGAAAGCACCTGCCGATCAGTCTTTGCCACAGGTTGCAGGGAAGATCGGAATGAAGAAGCTTCCCGCTCTTAAAATCATAGAGAATATCCTGATTTGGTGTTTCATCAGATTCGTCCTGATGGTGGCAAGTGCAGGCGTCACAACATTTGCCGGTGATACGGCAGTCGCAGAAATCATGGCAAATGCAGGAGTCACAGCAAGAGCAGGAGTCACCTTGCTGAAATGTTTCCATATCCAGAGCTTCCACATAATACCCTTTTCGCTGGATGCTTGTAATAAAGCCCTCCGCAAATAGCTGACCGTAAGCCAGTTCAACGGTATTCCTGCTGAGATGCAGTTCTGTAGACATTGTCCGGCTCGACTGAAGTTTTGTTCCGGGCTTGAGTGTCCCGTTTACGATATCCGCCTTAATCCCCTCATACAATTGGGTATACAGCGGTATTTTACTACTTTCATCTATGATCACCATATGCCCGTCCCCTCTCAAAATACGATGATGTCATGAGCTCTGATCAACACTCGTTGGCCGCAACTGTGTCGAAGCTCTAAGTTAGTCTCTTCTAACTATACTGGCTTTTATTGTAAATTGCAATATTGTTGCCTGCATTCACGGTATCGCCTTTTCAATTTATCGCCAGGGTTTTCGTACCGACAGAGTTCAATAAAATAGCAGAATACAAAACACAGGTTGATACTGTGACTTTTATAATTTAAAAACAGAGTTATCTGTATAAGAGCTAAATCATGGGATTGTGTTTTTCTCCGAACTAAAAACAACAGAAACTGCCCGCCGTTCTTCTCTTTTCAACATCATAGAAAAAATGAAAGGATACCACCCTTTGCGGGCAGTATCCTTCCTGTTTAATTAAAAGACTAAAGATTCTCAAACGGAGCAATGATCTCACTGATTTTTCCCATCATCTCATCGTCAATGTTCCAGGTCAGGCAATGGATGTTCTGTTCCAGCTGCTGAATCGAGGAAGCACCCCCGATGATGGAGGTGACCTCCGGCTTTTGTCTCAGCCAGTTTAAGGCGATCTCGTTCATGGGTTTCCCGTATTCATCGGCAAGGCTCTTCAGCTTTTCCCCTGCTTCAAAATACTGCTCGAACTGGGGGCCCACCAGCTTTGGATTTTCATTTCGGATATCATTCCTGGAAAAAGTGATCCCAGTATGGAATTTGCCCGCCAGCAGCCCCTGGAACAGCGGGCTGTAAGGCAAAAACGCCTGACCATGTTTTCTAACGGCAGGCAGCACTTCCTCTTCCGTGCGGTAATCCAGCGGAATCCCGTGATAGCTGGTGGTGTTGCGTTCCAGCATATTATACAGACTCTGCTGACAATGGACCTGCGTCAGCTTCATCATTTTTTCCACATCCGCCTGAGAAAAATTGCTCAGCCCGACATAACGGATTTTCCCGGCCCGTTTGATCTCCTCCAGCGCTTCGGCGGTTTCTTCCAGCGGCACGTCGGGATCCGGCCAATGCATCTGATAGATATCAATATGGTCTGTCTGCAGCCTGGTCAGGGTTTGATCGATTTCCTTCATCAGGCTTTCTTTGGAAAGATTGTTGGTCGTTTCGTGTGCATCGTTCCAGAGAAGCCCGCCCTTTGAAGCGATCAGAACCTTATCTCTCAAATGCCCTTTCTTCAGGGCCATTCCCAGAACCTTTTCCGAATGTCCCCACCCATATACAGGGGCCACGTCAAAAAAATTGATTCCCAAATCAATCGCTTTGTGGATGATATCAATAGATTTCTTATCATCCGTCGAATCCCAGTCACCGCCGAAATTCCAACAGCCCACACCAATGATGGAGATTTCTTCCTCTATCATTTTCACCTTTTTGTAAAGCATATCCGTGTACCTCCATTGCTCTCAAAATTGTATTGTTCAGTTTCTTTTTTTCCGCACCTTATCCAGAACAACCGCTATTACAATCAGGGAACCGATGATGATTTCCATGATAAAAGAATTGATCCCCAAAAGGGTTCCGCCCTGCCGCAAGGTAGCCATGATCATGGCGCCCAGCACCGCACCGATCACAGAGCCCTCGCCGCCGTCCAGGCTGGCTCCGCCGACCACCGCGGCCGCGATGGCGTCCAGCTCATACCCCGTGCCTGCATTCGGAACCCCGTTGCCGAGTCTCGAGGCGAGGAGGATTCCTGCTACACCGCACACGCTGGAGCAGAATATGTATACGCCGTACACCACGGAGCGCACGCGGATGCCGCTCAGCCTGGCGGCCTCTTTGTTGCTGCCGTAAGCGTACATGTTGCGCCCGAAGGTAGTCTTTTTCGCGATGAACAGACCGATGCAGACGAACACGGCCCACGAAAGAAACAAATAGGGAATTCCAAGCAGGCTGTCTGCCGCGAAATTGGTAAACACCTTTGGAAGATCCGATATGGTTTTTGCGCCTGTAATCAGTAAAATAAAATTTCTGACGATGGTCAGGGAGCCCAATGTGGCAATGAAAGGCGGGACGTTTGCGTCATACACCAGAATCCCGTTGAACAGACCCACCAAAGCGCTGGACGCGATCGCCAGCAAGATGGCGATCGGGATAGGCACGCCGTTCACCATAGCCATAGCGACAATCACGCCGGAAAGCCCGACCACGGAACCGACGGAGATATCGATTCCCGATGAAGTGATGACAAACACCATTCCGATTGCAATGATGCCGTAGATAGAAGCCTGTTTCAGGAGCTTCATCAGTGTTTCTAACTGGAAAAACACCGGGGATGTATTCCCGAAAAACAGGAACAGCACTGCAAGAATGCCAATCAGAAGCAGCTCTGTTTGATAGCGTGCCAAAAAGCTGTTATATTGTCTTTGTTTCAATGATTTATTTTCTGCTGTCATCGTTTACTCCTTTCCCTTTATCCCGGAGGCCAGGCGAAGAATCCGTTCTTCCTGAAATTCGTCTCTGGATAAAATCCCGGTCTGCTGCCCCTCATACATAATCAAAATCCGATCGGCCAGCCCCATTACCTCAGGAAGATAGGAGGAAATCATAATGATCGTTTTTCCTTCTTTGATCAAGGTTTCAAAGATTTTATAAATCTCCAGCTTGGCGCCGACATCCACGCCCACGGTCGGCTCGTCAAAAATGAACAGATCACTGTCCTGCTCCAGCCATTTGGAAATAACGACCTTCTGCTGGTTCCCACCCGAAAGATTCTTAACCCGCTGGTAAACAGACGGCGTTTTGATTCTGAGCTTATCGCAGAAGCTTTTGGCGATTTTGACGCTTTCCTGATTATTCACCACGCCAAACCGACTGATTTTATTCTGGGCCACCATATTGATATTGTCTGAAACGGATAACCCCAGCGCCAACCCCTGCGCACGTCTGTTTTCGGGAAGCAGAGCGATCCCTGCCTTGATGCCCTGCGTCGGCTTGACATAATCCGCTTGTTTTCCGTGAAGGGTGACGGTACCGCCGTCTTTGACATCGGCGCCGAAAATACTTCTGACAATTTCCGTCCGCCCGGAGCCGACCAGGCCGAACATGCCGAAGATCTCCCCTTTTCTTACCTCAAAGCTGATATTGGAAAATGCCTTTCCCCTGGATATATTGTCAACCTTCAGTATCGTTTCCCCTGGAGCCTGATGCTGAATTTGGTACATATTTTCCACATTTCGGCCGACCATCATGGAGATCAGCTGATCCTGTGTGGTTTGGTCGATCGGAACAGTACCCACCAACGCGCCGTCCTTCAGCACGCTGGCCCGGTCACAGATGGAAAAAATCTCTTCCATCCGGTGTGAAACGTACAGGATTCCCACCCCGCTGTTCTTTAGCTGCTTGATCATTTGAAAAAGCTGCTGGGTTTCATCGTTCGTCAGCAATGCGGTGGGCTCGTCAAAAATGACCAGTTTGGCTTTTTGAAATATGGTCTTGCCGATTGCGACCATTTCCTGCTGCGCCACCGACAATGTTCGGATAATCGCTTTGGGATCGACATGTACGTGAATGGATTCCAAAATCTCTTGCGTGGCCCGATTGATCTTTTTGAAATCAACGGTACCGAGCTTCGTTTTGGGCAGCTGCCCCATAAAAAAATTTTCGGCAACAGACAGGTGCTGCGCGAGATTGACATCCTGATAGACCGCGCCGAATCCAAAGGATTGGGCCTGAACGGGGGATCGGGCTTCTTTTAATTCGCCCTCCACATAGATTTCTCCCGCCGTTTTGGAATAAATGCCCATCAGAATTTTGATGACGGTGGACTTTCCGGCACCGTTTTCCCCAATCAGGGCGTGAACTTCCCCGGGGTAGACCTCTAAATCCACTCCGGACAAAGCGCGTACACCCGGGAAATCCTTTACCAGTCCTTTTATGGCGACGATTGGCTGTTTTTGCGTTTGCATACGAACCTCCATGTCTGAAAATCAGACTTCCTCCGCCAATCATTCAGGCTCGGAACCATCGGCTTCGGAAGTCTGATTTTACACGTTTAGAAAGTATCGATTCTTTATTTGCCGGGATACAGCAGCTTCTGCACCGCATCCTCCTGGATGTTCTTTTTCGTCACCAGTGTGGTCTCAGAAACCTTATCTTTTTCCAGGTCCTTGCCTTCGAGCTTCGATACCGCGGCCAATACGCCGTTGTAGCCCATTCCGAAAGGATCCTGAACGACGATACCGGTCAGATTGCCGTTTTGAATCGCATCAATTTCGGTATCGTCCGAGTCAAAAGCATAGGTAACGATCTTATCGCCCTTTTTGCTCTGTTCCATCGCTTTTGCAATGCCGTCGCCCATGTGGTTGTTGTCGCCGAAAATCCCGATCAGATCCTGATTAGCCAGAACCAGGTTATCGGCTGCGTCGAGCGCTTTCTGAATGTCGTTGTCGCAATACTGGGTTTCGAGAACAACGATGCTCGGAACAAGGCGCTTGATTTCATCCGTGAACCCTTTGCAGCGCGCCTGATTGACAGCCGAACCGGAATCCGCGCTGATCAAAGCCACTTTTTTGCCTGTGGGGTCAATGCCCTTTGCCTTCCACTGTTCTACCATATCCGCCGCGGCGGTCGCTGCTGCAATCGCGTGATCCGTTGCGATATGCTGGGTGTACGCGTCTGTTTCCAGCTTGTTGTCGACCGTCACCACGGGAATCCCCGCTGCGTTTGCCTGCTCAACGGCCGGCACGGTGGAGGTGGAGCTGATGGAAGCGAGCACGATGCCGTCCGGCTTCGCAGCGATTGCATTTTCCAGAATGGTCACCTGCTTATCAATATCTGTTTCCGAAGCAGGTCCGTCTGTTGTGACCTTAATTTTCCCGTTACTTTCCTCTGCCGCGGCCTTCGCCCCCAGCAAAAGCGTCTGCCAATAAGAGGAGTCGGTTGCTTTGATGATCACGGTAACATTATAGGTGTCTTTCCCCGCGCTGGAAGCCCCGGACCCGCCGGATGACGCCGGCGCGGGTGTTGTCGTACCCCCGCAGGCCCCAAGGGATACGGCCATTGCAGCCGCCAGGAACACTGACAAGACCTTCTTTTTCATAATACAAACATCCTCCATTTCTTTGATATAAAAAATATATAACAGAAAAATTTCTGTTAACGATAAAGGATTTCTACGGTGTGGAACCGGTTCCACATCATTTGCAGGAAATATATCATCTCCGCTTGCTTTCAGATCCCTTCAGTTCCAATTTGCAGGGCACCACCCATATGTTTCTGTTGCCGTCCGGTTCCGCCATGCGGCGCATCAGCAATCTCATCGCCATTTTTCCCATTTCCTCCGTATCACGGGAAACACAGCTGAAATGAAACCCCAGCGCATCCAGCGTAGGAATAAGATCGATTCCAACCACGGCGATGTCTTTCCCGACGGTAATTCCGGCCTCTACCATCGCCTTGAGAAAGCCCATGCTTGTGCGGTTGTTTGTGGTCACCATGGCATCCGGCAGATCCCCTGAAGCAATCATCTGCTTCATCAGATCATAGGCCGTATCTGTGGTGAAATCGCCCTTCCATACATCTTTATCGCAGATCACCTTGTGATACGACGCCATCGCGTCCTTAAAGCCCCGGTAACGCTCTCTTGCGATTTTCAGTTGCATATCCCCCAGAATGATCCCGATTCTTTCGTTCCCAGCCTTAATCAGGCTCTCTGCCGCAAGATAACCGCTTTCATAGTTCTGAAAATAAACGGTGTCCCACTCCGAATAATCAAAATCTCTGTCGACCACGACGATGGGAACCGCCAGCTTGGAGAGCGCCGCTTTGATTTTATCAATGGATTCCAGCCCATAGCCCATGGCGGGCGTGATGATGACGCCTCTGACCCGCTGCTGCTCCAGCATGCCCAGTGCTTTCAGTTCTTTTTCGCCGCTGTTCTGCGTGTCGCAAAAAATCAGGGAAAAGCCGTTTTCATCGGCCATTTCGGTAATTCCCTTTAACACCTCAGCAAAAAAGGGATTGTCGATTTCGGGGATCACCACACCGATAATGCTGCTTTCCTGCTTGGAAAGGCTTACTGCGGCCGCCGAGGGCTTATATTGGTGTTCTTTGATCACCTTCTCAATTTTCTGCCTCGCCTCATTGCTGACATAGCCATTGTTATTGAGCACTCTGGACACTGTGGATTTGGAGACTCCGGCCAATTCAGCCACTTCTTTGATCGTTAGCATAATGAAAACCTTATTCCATTTCAGTATTTATAAAACCGTTCCCACTATAAAACTCTATGTATTTTGTCTAACAAATATCAATATTTTAGAAATGATCAAATCAATTTTGCCAATAAAAAGGTTAAAACATAAACAAACAGACTCTTCAAACCCTAAATAAAGTCTCTTCATTATGGAACCGATTCCATATCTTTCCTTTATCATAATAGGATCAAACTGCAAAGTCAACTGGTAATGTTGAAAGGATTAGGCAGGTGCTGTTTGTTTACTTTTTATAAAAAACATTTTGTTGCAGTCGAAATTTAATGCTATCTGTCGAACACGGTCGTAGCTGCATCTATCGTTTCCGATACAAGACAAGGAATGCCCGCTCCTCCTTACGACAGATATCGGAAATGGTTCATCATCCCAGGCATCGTCAAAAAAAGCGGACTGTAAACCGGTTTACAGTCCGCTTTTTCATTCGTGCAATACACATAGATAAGATTGTTTGAAGAATGGTGACGAAACGGAAATCTCCGCTCCCTCTGCCTATAAAATTTCCTGTGTTTTCCCTTTGGCAGGGGTTATTTTGCGGCAGGATTTTCACACACGCCGACAAACAGAAGAGTACCGTCGGGTGCGGCGATCCCGTAAAGAAACGGACGGTCTAAAATCATTTCGGCTTTATCCAGTACTATTGGCATCGAGGTTACAGACGCAACCTCGGTAAAGGCCGATGCTTCCACTCCGTTTTCATCAACCGCAATGTGAGTTTCCTGCCGGATATCTGAAACAGACGCCATCTGATCCGTAATGCCGGAAAAGTCTGCGCTCTGTTCAAAAGCGGAATGAATTCCCAAGGCCTTTAACGCATCGATCGGCTCAATCTTTGCTCCGAAGTCGAATTTCGGCATTTTCCAGACAACTTCGCCGTTCTGATCTTCCCCGCCCTCAAAAGCATTCTGCATTTTCTCGGGGGTGGACAACAGCTCCCGGGGAGAAATCCCTTTGTTTGGAAGAATGAAGATCATCTTCCCGCCGTTTTTTAAGGAGAGACTCGAGCGAATGAAACCATCCCCTTTATAAAAGCTGCCGGATGAGTTCGTTCCATTCATAAAGTCAGTATTGATCGTAGTGCCGTCTGCCGAATGAAACGTATCTGCGGCTGTTTTCGCCGAATCGAACTTATTCGTCCACTCGTCATAAAAATAAACCGTATTCAGGATGGAAAGAATCTTATCCTTAGAGATTTCAAACTGAGGCTCCAAAGTACCGTTCGTATGCTCAGACACCCACTTGCCCATGGCCTGCGCCGTTTTCGGATCGGAAAAATCCACGCTGAAGGAAGAAGCATAAAAATTTTCGGCGGCATTTTTGACGAAATCCTGTTTCCAGGGTACGCTCTGATTCATCCAGACGGAGTTTGCGATCTTCAGCTTTCCGATCTCGTTATCTGTGTAAAGCTGCCGGTACAGATTTCCGCACTGCACGGAAAGCGCCGCCTGGTCGGGCATGTTCAGCAGGGAAAGCATTTCATCCGCCGTTTCTCCCCGCGCACCGGAGGCAGTGATCGCCAACGCGTAATAAAGGGATAACGGAGAATAGTTGCTGTTCCCGCCGCTGCTTGCCAGTAGTTTCGATCCGGTTTCATAGGAAAATCCGTTCACGGCTTTCAGAAAGGTGTCCTCCACCGGATTGTTCTTCAGCACAGCTTGTTTTGCGTCCCAATCGTTATAGGAATAAGCCTTCGGGAACCCAACGCTCAATAGCTCGCCGCCGGGGCCGCTCGAGCCATGAGGAAGGGTGAAAACAAACGTAAACACCAAAACGGCACAAGCCGCAAGCGCGGTCCATTTTTTCCAGGGCTTTGCGATTGGTTTCAGACTGATTTCTCTCGCCTCTTCCACCAGCTCATCCGGTACATTCGTGATCGCATCAAATATCTGCTTTTCTTTCACAGCAAAATTTCCTCCTTTTCAAGGGTTTCTTTGAGTTTTTTGCGCAGGCGATAAATCCGCCCGGCCAGTTTGACCGGCGTTGTCAGACTTTCTTCCGCAAGAGCCTTCAAGGTGTCGCCGAACCAATAACGCCGTAAGAACAAAACACGATCATCCTGAGACAGGGATGACAGCCATTTTGTAATCACGTCCGTTACGATGCTCAGATCGATCTCCGCTTCTGTTGTCTGTGATGCGGGAATACAATCAGAAAGCTCTGAAAGCAGTACGTCCGCACCCGCCGCGCCGCCGCGTTTTTTCGTGTGATTTTCATGCCAGCGGTTGATGGAAAGATTGCGTGTGATCCGCCCCAAAAAAGCGGAAAGACAGTTCGGATGATGCGGCGGCATTGTGTTCCAGGCTTTTTCATACGTATCGTTCACACATTCCTCGCTGTCCTCATGATTGGATAAAATGTTGAGTGAGATCCGTTTCAGCATATGGCCGTATTTCGTACCGCTCTCACTGATAGCGGCCTCGTCCCGAAGCCAGTACAGCTCGATGATTTGAAGATCGTCCATCCATACCCTCCTTTCCTCTCGTTCTTAAGTATCCTCTATTTTATAGACAGGATTTTGGGAAGAATATTTGCTGAAAACAGTAAAAATTTTCCTGTATAACGTTTTTTTCTTCGCGTATGTACCATCGAAATTCGGATTTAATATACCACATGTATAATACACATGAAAATATACAGAAAACCCATGTTCCAATTGACTTTGGCCCATGGGTTTTTATCGTCAGAACATTGATTACAATCCATTTCTAAAACGACAGAAAATAAACCTTCACGATTGCCGGCATGGCCTGCCCGCCTGTGATGTTCCCTTTATCGGGAACGCCTGAGAACCTGCGTAACATGGCGGATAGACGAAATGTTCACGCTTTCACAACAGGTGTAGCCGCCGGCTATCTTCTGGCCCAATTGACATGCGCTCCAGTCCGGGCGGTTTGCTTTTGAACATACCGGATTCCAGCCCCGCTTCGTTATCTGCCTTCAAAATATTTTATCATAAAGATGGTATACCACATACTCAATGAGCTCTATCAAAAACAGTATCGCACACAGCAAAGCTACGGCACCCAACACGAGCACCGCCACATCTGGCAGTTCTCTATAAAAAACAATGTAGTAGTTTCCACCGATCAAGACGATCAAATTCAGCAGCAGAACGAACACTGTAAATCTTGCAGAAGACTTTGCCGATTCGTCTCCCTTTCCATCCGGTCTCAGAACCATCCTGATATTGGAAAATACCATCGCAACACACATTGCAACCGGAATCACTTTTGACGCCGGTACCGCAAGGGCTGAATCATGCCAAATGGATAAAATCATATCATGAAGTTTATATTCAACAGAAACGATTGCGATCGCCCAAAACGCGGCAAGCAGGTATGCTGCAAGCAAACTGTCATGATATCTTTTCATATTTTGTTTCGTCACTGAAGTTACATTGCGTCTAATATCCAGTGTAAAAATATTGATGAATTTCATTGAACATCTTTCCCCAAGTATTTCTGTCCTCAGTTGCAAAAGAAACAATTCCGTTTCCTTTCATACAGCTCTCTGCTCTGGTCAGAATAATGATTTCTTCGTTTTGATTGACATAACATCCCTGGATATTGGTGATAGTATTCTTTTCCGGCCGAAAACGGCGGCGGATCTCTGAACTCTTTTTCTTGTTCATAGCAGCCTGTCTAAAGACCGATGATTCCATACTCTTTCAGGTTTCGAAGGCTTTACTCTCGCTTATGCTGTGAGGTTATTATAGCATGAGAAGCCGTCGTGGACAACGTCAAAGGCTTCCTCTGCCCGGGTAATCCCACAACCGGGTCTCGTTGCCGATCTCTTTAAAAACCGGAATTTTTCTCTGACCGGTGACCAAATCCCCCTTTTGAAAAATGAGAGAGGAAGACCGCAATCATTTATTTATAAAAATTGCACATTTCATCCGGAATGACTTTTTGATAATTGGAGGGTAATCTAAAATCTTGAAAAAGCTATTGACAAGTCAATACGGAAAGCTATATGATAGCGGCATAAAGAGAATATTCCATAAACAATGGCGTTTTGAAAATTACTTTTCAAAGCGCCTTTTTTGTTTTCCTTTTGGAATTCATGCTTCGGAGACAAGCAGAGCATTCCCAGCGCACTTTTCTTTATCAGACCATAAATAATTTCATCATCTTTATAAATTAAAGAATGAAATAATCATTTACAGGAGGAGCTCATGAAATCTAAAACAGATGCCCTGACGATTAACAGGAGCCGGCTGCAAGCTAATCTGCTGGAGCTTTCTGCAATCGGGAAAAATCAGCAGGGCGGAATTGACCGATGGCTGGGCAGTGAAGCGGATTCTTCCGCCCGCAGGTGGCTGCGGGACTACTGGGAACACCACACAAGCACAGAATTTCATACAGATGCGATCGCCAATCTGTGGGCAAAAAGTGCGGGGATGCTTCCTCTTGCCCCGCTGGTAATCGGTTCGCATCACGACACCGTTCCAAACGGGGGAATGTACGACGGAGCGCTGGGCGTGTTAATGGCTACCGAAATTCTGCAGACGCTTCAGGAATCCGGCAAAAAGCTGCGCCATCCCCTCTGGGTTGTATCCCTTACCGCAGAAGAACCCAATCCGTTCAATGTGTCTACTTTGGGCAGCAAGGTACTGGGCGGAGTGCTGAAATACAAGGACCTGAAAGACGTCACTCATATGCAGACCGGCCAGACCCTGGCGGACGCCATCTGCCGGATCGGCGGAAATCTGGAGGAGATCGATTCTCTGCAAATTGGGCAGGGGCAGATTGCAGCCTTTCTGGAATGCCACATCGAGCAAGGGCGGCGGCTGGCCGACCAAAAGCTCCCCTCGGCTGCGGTCTGCAGCATCACCGGAATTTACCGCGAAATCATCACCGTAACTGGTGTTGCCAATCACGCCGGCACCACGGTGATGAGAGACCGGCAAGACGCTCTCTGCGCCGCGTCCGAGGTGGTTCTGCTGGCTGAAACATCCGCAGCGACACTGCACAGCGACGAAGCCGTTGCTACCGTGGGCTTTTTGCAAATCAAACCCAACTCGACGAACATCATCCCCGCGTCGGCAGAAATGATACTGGAAATGAGAACATCCGACCCCGCAAAAAAGGAGGATTTTTTGAAACTGTTCACACAGGGGGTAAATCGGATTGCCGAAAGCAGAAAGCTTTCGATCCAGCGGAAAACGATTCTGGATCAGCCGCCCATGCCGATGAATCCCACCGTGATCAAAGCCGTGGAGCAGGGCATTGAGCAAGGCGGCCAACCGGTAGTGCAATTGGTGAGCATGGCGGGCCACGATGCGGCACACATGGCCAGAGTGACACGCTCCGGCATGATTTTCACGCAGAGCGTCAACGGCAAAAGCCATTGCGCCGATGAAGCCGCCACGATGGATGACATAGAGTATACCGCAAATGCAATGCTTTCCGCGTTGCTGACCCTGGATGAGGAGCTGGACTAAATGGATTTGTATTATCCGTCTTACTTATACAGCAAAAAACAGTTTTTAAAGGACTATGTTCTGGCGGTGGAAAAGGGAGTGATTCAAAAGGTGGGCCCTTTCGCCGAGCTGCGGGCGCAGTTTCCAAACAGCTATGTACACCGGTGGGAAAATCAGGTGCTGCTGCCGGGTACGGTCAACGCGCACAACCACTCCTTTCAAAGCCTGCTGCGGGGAATCGCGGCAGACCGCCCTTTTCTGGAATGGCGCGACAGATCCTTGTACCGCTACTCCCCCAGAATGCGGCTGGAGGACATTTACAACGGAGCGGTGTTCGCGTTTTCCGAAATGCTGCAATGCGGCGTGACGACCGTATCAGATTTCTTTTACCTGCACAACTACGGCACGGAAAGCGATGAGGCGATCATTCGCGCCGCGCAGGATGTCGGGATTCGTTTGGTGCTGGCCAGAACCATGTACGACTGGGACGGTGCGCCGGAGGGCTACCGCGAAACGGTGTCACAGGCGGTGGAGCGCACGAAAGCACTGGCCCGGATGCACCGGAACGATCCCATGGTGACCGTGCTGCCCGCGCCCCACAGTCTGCACGCCGCCTCGCCGGAAATGATTCAGGCCGGCTATGAGCTGGCGATGGAACTTGGGACGGGGTTCCACATTCATGTGGCGGAGGAACGCTTTGAGGTGGAAGAGGTCAAAGCGGCGCACAACGGCCTGCACCCGATCGAATATCTGGATCGCCTGGGCGTTCTGGACGAACGCATGATGATGATCCACGGCGTATGGCTCAAGGACAGCGAAATCGATCTGGCCGGATCGTGCGGCGCAAAGCTGGCCTACTGCCCCTCGAGCAATATGTTTTTGGCAGACGGCATCACCGACATTCCCCGCATGGTGAAAAGCGGAGTAACCGTGGCTTTGGGCAGCGACGGCGCCTGCGGCAACAACCGGATCAGCGTGCTGGAGGAAATGCGCATGGTCTCGCTGCTGCAAAAAGCCCATACGCTCGATGCGCTCTGCGTTAATTACGAGCAGGCGTTCGAAATGGGAACAGCGGCGGGCGGCCGCGCGCTGGGCTTGCCTGTGGGAGAAATTGCGCCCGGCTGTTACGCGGATTTCTTCGGGGTCGATCTGGGGGATCTGTCCATGCAGCCTCTGAGTGCATCCATGGAGCAGCTTCTGCCGAATATCGTTTATTCCATGCAGCCCTCCGCCATTCAAAATGTCGTGGTTAACGGGCGGCAGGTTTACAGCAGCGGCGATTTTCTCACGATCAAAAAATCGCGGGTTCTGTTGAAAATCAAAGACACGATGGAGCACCTGCAAAGCGCCTGACCGGAGCAATCATCCATATTTTTAACAAATACAAAACGGAGTGCTCCTCCCCCGCCCGCGGCGGAGAGAAAACAGGCAGCACTCCGTATCAAAGGAGGAAGCTATGAAACTGACAGCACAAGAGCAAGCCATGCTCGACGGAAAATACGGAATCGGAGTTCAGCTGGCCATGAAAGTGCAGGTTGCGGTGGGCGAAAGCTACGACGCGCCTTACATGGTGCCCATTACCCGGGCCCATGTGGCACTGAGCAATCAGGAGGCCGACCTGTGGTTTGTGGAAAAGCTCGTCAACGGCGGCGCCGTCTGCCGGGTGCGCCCCACGGTAAATCCCAGCTTCAACTGGGAGCAGTTTAAAGAGTTTACCATACTTGAGGCGGAGGATGAGGAAATCGTCCGGCGCACGCACGAGGCTTACAAAAAAATCGGCGCGATCATGACCTACAACTGTACCCCCTACCTGGAAAAGAACGTTCCCCGCTTCGGGGAGATCACCGCGTTTTCGGAATCCAGCGCCACGCCGTTTGTGAATTCGGTGTACGGCGCCCGAAGCAACCGGGAGGCCGCCGTCAGCGCCCTGTGCGCCGCCGTGACTGGCGTGGTGCCGTATTATGGCTATCTGCTGGACGAAAACCGCAGGGGCCAGATTCTGGTGGAAGTGGAAGCGGAAATGAAAAGCGATTTCGATTATCAGCTGCTGGGGTACTGCACCCCGAAAAAGACCGGCTTCAAGCTTCCCGTGTTCAGCGGACTGAAAAATCCCGGGAAAGAAGCGCTGATGAATCTGGGAGCGCAGCTCAATACCGGCGGAAATGTGGCGATGTACCATATTCTCGGCTTTACGCCGGAGGCCCAAACCATGGAGGCGGCTTTTCAGGGCGGAGAGCCGGAAGCGGTGGTCAAAATCACGCAGGAGGATCTGGACATCATGCGCAGCGAGCTGACGGATCCCTACGGCAAAATTGATTTCGCGCTCTTCGGGTGTCCTCACCTGACGATCGACCAGATCGCCACGGTCGCCGGGATGGTACAGGGGAAGCGTCTGGCGGTGCCGCTGTTTATCATGACCTCTTCCCTGTCCTATGTGCTGGCGGAAAGAATGGATTACATGCGGATCATACGGGAGGCCGGGGGCTGGATTGTGTCTGACACGTGCATGGATCAGCCCTGCTGGAAGTTCCTGTATGGCAAAAAAGGGGTTACTGATTCCCCAAAATGTGCTTACTACACGCGCCGCCGCCAGATGCAGTTCGTGGTGACCGAACTGGAAAATGCCGTAACGGCCGCTTTGGAAGGAGAGATTACCCTATGAACAAGACATTTCACTGTCATAAGATTTCGGAGGGTCAGGCCAAGGGCGAGGTATTGATTTCTGCCGACGACTTTTGCTTTTATCTGGTGGACCCTCAAACCGGCGTGGTGATCGAGAAAAATCACTCCCTGTACGGGCAGAGCATTTCCGGGAAGATTCTTCTGTTCCCCAACGGAAAGGGCAGCTCTGTGGTACAGACGGACGGCATGTTCCAATTAAAGATGAAGGGCACCGAGCCCAAGGCACTGGTGATCCAGAATCCGGATACCACCCTGGTGGCAAGTGCGATTTTAATGGAAATGCCGATGGTTGACCGGCTGGAGCCCGAGTTTTACCAAACCGTTCAAAACGGCGATCTGGCGGAGCTGGACGCCACAAACGGGGTACTGACGCTGCACGCCAGGGAGGAGCGCCAATGAAGCCTCTGTTCTGGTTTATCGATGAGGAATGGAAGGACTACGACATAGAAACCGCTGTTCTGCGTCAGCAGTACCCCGACTGCGAGCTGAAATTTTCCAATTACGATTACGAACGCGATCTGGAGGAATTCGGATACCGCGCGGACGCGATCATCGCGCAGGTGTACGCGCAGATTCCCGCTTCCACCATACAGCGCCTGCAAAACTGCAAAGGGATTGCCGTACTCGGCGGCGGCTACGACCGTATCGATACCGCAGCGGCCCGCGAAAAAGGAATTGGTGTCACCAACGTGCAGGGCTACTGCGCGGAGGATCTGGCGGATTATGTTCTGGCGGCCATCTTCCATTTTTATAAAGGACTGACCGAATATCAAAGCAGACTGCAAAACGGAGCATGGGGCGCGCAGGCGGTGGAACGCCTGCCTAAACGGATTTCACAATCTACGCTGCTCATCGTCGGGTGTGGGCGGATCGGCCTCACCGTCGCAAAGCGCTGTCAAAGCCTTGGAATGAAAATCATCGGCTACGACCCCGACCGCGACGCCGCCTTTTTGAACGAACAGGGTGTGGAAAAGGTTTCTTTGGAAGAAGGGCTCCGTTTGGCCGATTACGTCAGCGTCAATGTGCGGCTGGACGAAAGCACCACCGGTCTTTTGGGGGAGCGGGAGTTTTCCCTCATGAAGAAAGGTGCGTATCTCATCAACACAGCCCGCGGCGCTGTTCTGAAAGAGGATGAGCTGATCCGCGCACTGGAAACCGGCGTGATCGCCGGCGCGGTGCTGGACGTCATCACACATGAGCCACCCCGGGAGCACGAACCGATTTTCGGCGCCCCGAACTGCATTGTCACACCACACGTTTCGTACATTTCGCAGGAATCCTTTGAGGAACTGCGCGGCCGCGCCGCTTGGAACGCCATCAAAATGCTGCGCGGGGAACAACCGGCAGACCTGGTAAACTGAATTCTTTGCCTTTATGAGGGGGCTTGCTCTTTCATAAAATATAACTTCGCTGAAAACGGCCTGTGGCTTCCTCTCCGCCTGCGGCAAAAGAAGCCGATGCCCTTCAAACAGGCACTTTCAAGTGAACACACAACACATGCGGAAAATGAATTGAGACAGGATGAAGGAGAATCTACTATGAGAAAAACATCTGCAAAAATTATTTCTCTGGCTCTGGCCGCCGCCATGAGCACCTCGCTGCTGGCCGGCTGTTCCGGCAGCAGCGAAAGCAAGGCCCCGGCGGAAAGCGGCGCCGCCTCGCAGGGCGCGGCATCCGGCAGTACTTCCGGCGGCGTTTACGACGGTACCGTCACGCTGGCGCATTCCAGCTGGATCGGCTTCTACCCGCTTGATCTGGCTGTGGAAAAGGGCTTCTTTAAAGATCACGGCGCAGACGTGAAGGTAGAAATCATCGAAAGCAAATCCGACAGCAAAAGTGCCTTGGCCGCCGGGAAAATTCAGGGCATCGCCACCTCGCTGGATACCAACATCATGAGCGCCGCCAGCGGGATCGACCTGCAGGTGGTTCTGGCGCTCGATACCTCCTCCGGCGGCGACGGTCTGGTTGCGAAGAACGAATTTAAAGCCTTTGAGGATTTAAAGGGCAAAACCATCGCGCTCGACACGACCGGCGGCGCAAGCTTCTTCTGGTTCAACTACCTGCTCAAGGAAAAAAACCTATCCATGAGCGACTTTGACGTGCAGTCCATGGGCTCCGGCGACGCGGGCGCCGCGTTTGCCGCCGGTAAGGTGGACGCCGCTATGACCTGGCAGCCCTGGCTCGACAACGCGAAGAAAACCACCTTCGGCCAGGTACTGCTCTCCAGCAGCGAATACCCCGGCGTTATTGTGGACGCGCTCGGCCTGAGTACCGATTTTATCCAGAAATACCCCGAGACAACGCAGGCTATCATCGACGGCTGGAACGACGCGATCGATTACATGAAGAGCAACCCGGACGACGCGTATAAAATCATGAGCGTGCCCGCGGGCATGGAGCCGGACGCTCTGAAAGCCGCCTGTGAAACCGAAGTTCAGTTCTACGGCAAGGACGGCAACAAGACCTATTTCGGAACCGCGGAAAGCAAGGGCGACATTTACAAGATATCTGAATTTGCCGCACAGCTTTGGGTCGACACCAAAATGGTAAGCAGCAAAGCGGATATTGACAAGGTGCTGAATTCCACCTTCGTCAACGCTGCCAAATAATCAGCAAGACGATCTGAATAAAACCCATTCCTCTCTGGGGAGAGCGTTCTTGCTCTCCCCAAGAGATCTTGTTATTTAGAGCGAAGTGTGCCGCAGAGAATGGCAGACGGCGCCCTGACGAAAGGAGCTCGTGCTATGGCAGAAAAAACGACGGCGGTTCCCTCCGCAGCCCTGGCCGCAAAATCCGCAAAACGAGAAACGGGGAACAAATCGATGTATGGAGATAAAATAATCGCAGCCTTTCAGCCAAAAGGCAAAATCAAACAAAATACCGCCATGATTCTCGGCATCGTGGCCTTTCTTCTCATTTTAATTTTATGGAGCGGCCTGAGCTACGGAAAAATGGTTGATCCGCTCTTCTTACCCACCCCTACCGCCACCCTTCAGGCAAGCTTGCAGCTGTTCAGCAGCGGCTTCTGGACGGACATCGGCATGACGGTGTTCCGCGTGATGACCGGATTTGTCATCGCGGCAGTTGTGGCGATCCCGCTGGGGGTGCTCATTGGAACCTACGCGCCGATCTCGGCCTTTTTTGAGCCGGTATTCTCGTTCGTGCGCTACATGCCGGCCTCGGCCTTCATCCCCCTGTTCATTTTCTGGATCGGCATCGGTGAAAGCGAGAAGGTTGCCATCATCATTCTGGGCAGCCTGCCGCAGCTGGTTCTGATGACCGCAACCAACATCCGCAACGTACATTCCTCGCTGATCGAGGTTTCGTACACACTCGGCACCAACCGCAAAAACGTGCTGTGGAAGGTCATCCTCCCCAAAGCGATGCCCGATATCACCGATACGCTGCGCATCGTGCTCGGCTGGGCCTGGACGTATGTGATCGTGGCCGAAATGGTGGGCGCGTCCTCCGGCATCGGCTTTAAGATCCTGCAGGCGCAGCGCACCGTAGACGTGGGAAAAATCTTTGTGGGGATTCTGATTCTGGGCCTGATCGGCCTGATCATCGATAACCTGCTGCTGTTCCTGAACAAAAAGCTGTACCCGTGGAACGAATGACAGAAAGAGAGGGATTTATTATGCAGACAGCGGCAACCGTAACGGAAGTAACCGCCAAACGCCCGCATCAGGGGCTTGAAATCAAGAACGTCTCAAAGCTGTTCCAGAGCGTGAACGGCCCGGTAAAGGCCCTGGACGGCATTCACCTTCACGTGCGCTCCAAGGAATTTTTAACCCTGCTGGGAACCTCGGGCTGCGGAAAATCCACACTGCTGCGCATCATCGGCGGGCTGGAAACCGCCAGCAGCGGCACCATCAGCTACAAACAGCAGGAGCTTCGGGGCGCGGGCCCAGACAGAGGCATGGTGTTCCAGAACTACACTCTCTTCCCCTGGCTGACCGTTCTGGAAAACATCGAGTTCGGATTAAAGCAGAAAAACGTGCCCGCAAAGGAACGCCGCGAAATCGCGGAAAAATACGTGGATCTGGTCGCGCTGCGCGGCTTCGAATCGCTGTACCCCAAATCGCTTTCCGGCGGCATGAAGCAGCGGGTGGCCATTGCCAGAGCGCTGGCCAATGACCCCGACATTCTGCTGCTGGACGAACCGTTCGGCGCGCTGGATATGCAGACCCGCGAGCTGATGCAGGAGCTGCTGCTGAGCGTATGGCAGAAGTCGCCTAAAACGATCATTATGGTCACGCACGATATCGACGAGGCGATCCTTTTGGCAGACCGCGTGGTGGTCATGTCCGCAAGGCCCGGCCGGGTCAGGGAAATCATCGACGTGGGGCTTGAGCGCCCCCGGGATCACCACACCCGCTTGACGCAGGAGTTTTTGCAGTATAAGGAGCGCGCCTCCGAGCTGATCCGCGAAGAAAGCCTGCGCCTGATGAACGCGATCTGATCCATTCCGAAAAGAGGTGCCGTTTTGATTCAGTTGATTCCGCGTGCCCGGCAAAAGACGACGAAGTGGTCGGGAGGGGAAACCTCTGAGCTGTTTATTTATCCGCCGCAGGCTTCTTTAACGGCGCAGGATTTTCTCTTTCGGATCAGCACCGCCTCTGTTGCCTGCGGCGCCAGTGATTTTACCCTATTCCCGCAAAAGCAGCGAATCCTGCTTTTGTTGGAGGGGGACATCACGCTGACCTTCCGCGGGGGAGAAAGCATCCGTTTGACGCCAATGCAGAGCGCCGCATTTTCCGGCACATGGCATACCCTCAGCCGGGGAACCGGCGTAAATTTCAATCTGATTTTTTCCCCATCTGCCAAAGGATTTCTCAAAGCGATAAAGCTCCGCCCCGAAAAGGCGTGGCAGTTTTCGCCGCAAAGCCGCTTTACCGGGCTGTATTTCCCATCTGGTTTGGCGCACGTAATGGCCGGGGATTCCAGCTATTCCATAGAAAAAAATGATTTCTTGTTGATTTCCAATCCCGCAGAAGGTATGATAATTCATGTAGATACGCTCTGCGAGCAGTATCTGATCATGACGGGAGTGGAGCTTGATGACAAATAG
Source organism: Clostridium sp. MSTE9 (assembly GCF_000277625.1). Lineage (NCBI taxonomy): Bacteria > Bacillati > Bacillota > Clostridia > Eubacteriales > Clostridiaceae > Clostridium > Clostridium sp. MSTE9. Next base: position 80,392 of record NZ_AKFU01000037.1, on the reverse strand, counting down.
AAGGGCGGCTTTGCAAAAAGCGGCGGAGACGGAACCGATTCAATTTTTAATTACCAAGCTGTCTGCCGCGGCAAAGGAGTCTGCCACCTACGAAAAACTGGCTTATTATATAGAAAAGAATTATATGCGCGTTATTTTCATGACCGCCGTAGACGTGGCGCTGGAAGCCAAGGTGAGTCAGGGCAGCGTTTCGCGTTTTTGCATGGCGCTCGGTTATAACGGCTATAATGAGTTTCAGCGCGAGCTGCAAAAAAGCGTCGGCGAAAAAATGACCGGGCCCCAACGACTGAATTATGTATCAAAGGATCGGCAGAGTGCGGTCGGCGACATTCTGTCGAGCGAAGTGAATAATTTAGTGGAACTGGAAGCCTCCATCGGCGGACCCGCGTATGAAGCTCTGGTGGATATGGTGGCAAACGCGCGGGACCTGATTCTGCTGTCGTCCAGAATGTCCGCCACCCTGCTGCCCTATATGCAATATATTCTGAACAAGCTGCGCAACAATGTCTATACGGTAACGCCGGAAACCCCGGCATGGAACACGCTGGAATACCGCGACCCCAAGGACACGGGGATCGTTCTGCCGATTTTCCCCCGCTATCCGGATGCTTTGCTGAAAAAAGCGCGGGAGCTCAAAGACAGCGGCTTTCGGATCATTGCCGTCACGGACAGCCGGCTCTCCCCCATCTGCCAAATCGCAGACGCCACCAATGTGGTTCCCATCACCGTGGCTTCGCTGTTCGACATTTACAGCACCCCCATGGTTTTTATGAACCTTGTCTTTCGGGACGCGGCCAAAAAGATTCCCGATGTAAACGCGCGGCTGGAACAGATCGAACTGCAGGAAAAAAGCTCCGGCGTTTATCATATCTCCGGCCGCTGAATATCAATCGGACTATTCCGGGCATGACGGTCGACAGACTGTCATGCTCTTCTTATTGGAAGAACGCTTCTGTTTATTCTGGCCTGACTGCCGAGCTGGAGGGCTATCTGGCCAGATTTTCGCAGAAAGATGGATCGTCTGAACTGCGGCCGTTTATTTTCCTGTGAATTTTCAGCCATTCTATGGTAAAATACCATTATCAATACGGAGCAAATGAAAAAGCAGGAAGAAGGAAATGTATGGATATGATCGCGGAGCTGTCGAAGGAATTCCGCCTGAACCAGCAGCATGTGGGAAATATGATTGCACTGATAGACGACGGGAACACCATCCCGTTTATTGCGCGGTACCGCAAAGAAATGACCGGCTCCTGCGACGACCAGGTTCTGCGCGAGCTGTCGGACCGCCTGCAATACCTGCGGAACCTGGAAAAGCGCAAGGAGGAAATTCTGGAGAGCATTGCGGCGCAGGGCAAAATGACCGATGCGCTTTCTCTCTCCGTTCAAAACGCGAAAACACTCGCGGAAGCGGAGGACCTGTACCGCCCCTACCGGCCTAAGCGCCGTACCCGGGCCACCATCGCACAGGAAAAAGGCCTGCGTCCGCTGGCAGACCTGATCATGGCGCAAACGCAGCGCGGCACCACGCTGGAAAAGCTCGCCGCGCCCTATGTCAACACGGAAAAGGGTGTGGAGTCCTGGGAGGATGCGGTTCAGGGAGCGCAGGATATTCTGGCCGAGGAGATCTCAGACGATGCGGAGATGCGAAAAAAGCTGCGCCAGATCATACGAAGAGACGGACTTGTGGTATCTCGCGCCGTTCAGGAGAACCCGGTTTACGAAATGTACGCCGAGTATTCGGAGCCGGTCAGCAAAATACCGAGCCACCGGATTCTGGCAATCGACCGCGGAGAAAAGGAAGAATGTCTGAAAGTCAAACTGGAGCTGAACGATGCGCCCGCACTCGCGGCTTTGTGCGACCGGTTTGTAAAACCCGGCAGCGTCACCTCTGCCTGCGTAAAGGAGGCCGTGGAGGATTCCTGGAAACGCCTGATCTTCCCCTCCCTTGAGCGGGAAATCCGGAACGAATTGACGCAGCGGGCGGCCAAGCAGGCCATCTCTATGTTTGCCCTGAATTTAAAGCCTCTTCTGCTCCAGCCCCCGGTGAAGGACAAGGTGATCATGGGCTTTGACCCCGCCTACCGCACGGGCTGCAAAATCGCGGTGGTGGATGCAACCGGCAAGGTACTGGATACCACTGTGGTATACCCCACCCCTCCCCATAAAAAGACGGAAGAGGCCAAAAAGGAGCTGAAACGCCTGATTCAAAAGCACGGGGTCACCGTTATTTCGATCGGGAACGGCACCGCCTCCAAGGAATCCGAAATCTTTGTGGCAGAGCTGCTCCGCGAGCTGGAAGCGCCGGTCAGCTATATGGTCGTCAGTGAGGCCGGGGCCTCGGTGTATTCGGCGTCGAAGCTGGCCGCCGCGGAATTCCCCGAGTTCGACGTTTCCCTGCGCAGCGCGGTGTCGATCGCGCGCAGGCTGCAGGACCCTTTGGCAGAGCTGGTGAAAATCGACCCCAAAGCCATCGGGATCGGCCAGTACCAGCACGACATGCCGCCCGCTGAGCTGGACAGCGCCCTGGAGGGCGTGGTGGAAAACTGCGTCAACAGCGTGGGCGTCGATTTGAATACGGCGTCCGTCTCGCTTTTGACTCACATTTCGGGCCTGAATGAAACGGTTGCGAAAAATGTGGTTGCCTACCGGGATGACAACGGCCCGTTCCAGAACCGCAGCCAGCTGAAAAAGGTTGCGCGGCTCGGGCCGAAGGCCTACGAGCAGTGCGCGGGCTTTCTGCGGATTCCGCGGGGAAAGAACATTTTAGACAATACCTCTGTTCACCCGGAATCGTACGACGCTGTTACAAAGCTTTTGGAACTGCTCGGGATGAAGCCCTCCGACCTGACGATGCAGGGAGTAGGTACGGTGTCGCAGCAGATTGAGAAGATCGGCTGGAAGAAAGCCGCCGAAGCTTGCGGAGTCGGCATTCCCACGCTGACCGACATCATCGCCGAGCTGCAAAAGCCGGGGCGCGATATTCGCGACGAGCTCCCGCCGCCGCTGCTGCGAACGGATATTATGAGTCTGTCTGACCTGAAAGCCGGGATGGAACTGACCGGCACGGTGAGAAACGTGACTGATTTCGGCGCGTTTATAGATATCGGCGTGCATCAGGATGGGCTGGTACACATCTCGCAGATGTCGGATCACTTTATCAAACACCCGTCTGATCTGGTGAAGGTCGGTGACGTTGTAACGGTTACGGTGCTCAGTGTGGAGGAAGCGAAAAAGCGCATCTCGCTGACAATGAAGCGCACGGAAGCGCAAAAAGCGAAAGCGTAAGTTTTGTTTTATCATACGTTTGCTGAAAAAAATGCCATCCCAAGTAAGGTGCAGCGCCGTAAATCAAAAGGATTAGATTAGCTTGAAATACAGCTAATCTATTTTTTTATTTTATTTTAAATGGGGGTTGCAAATCATTTTTAATGGACTTATCCTTAATTTCAAGGATATCCTTTTTCACTGAAAGGAGAAAATGAATTGTATGAATCAGAAAAACTGGAAAGAGCTTGAAGAGGCGATCAATAGTGATTATGACAATATTACCGGCGTAGTGATTCTGAAAAACGGTGAAGCGGTATACGAGAACTACTTTCGCGGATATACCGCCGATAATGCCCTTCATGTGTTTTCGGTGACAAAGAGTGTTCTTTCTGCTTTGATCGGTATCGCCATTGATCAAGGCTATATTGACAATGCTGACCAGAAGGTATTGGACTTTTTCCCGGATTACACTGTGAAGGGAGGGGAAAAAACGATACAACGCATTACCATTCAGCATTTGCTTACTATGACAGCTCCTTATAAATATCAGACGGAACCATACGAAATGTTCTTCACCAGCCAGAATCCGATTCAAGATGCGCTCGATCTATTGGGCGGGGAGAAAGCGATCGGTGAATTCAATTATTCTGCCATCGGAGGAACCCACATTCTATCGGGGATTCTTGTAAAAGCAACGGGCCAGCCGATCCTTGATTTTGCTACGAAAAATTTATTCTCACCACTTGGAATCCGTGTTCCGCACAATGTGGTGCTGCGTAATAAAGAAGAGCATTTCGCCGTGATGAACGATAAAAACACCAGTGGCTGGGTGGTTGACCCGCAAGGAATCAACACGGCAGGCTGGGGCCTTTTTCTGACACCTGAGGACATGGCAAAAACAGGCCAACTGTATTTAAACGGCGGAATGTGGGACCAGAAGCAAATCGTACCGGCTGAGTGGATAACAGAGAGCACCAGGGAACATAGCCGATGCGCCCAATGGGGCAATCTGCCCTATGGCTACCTTTGGTGGATTATTGATGATAAAGAACACACCTATGCTGCTATGGGCGATGGTGGAAATGTGATTTACGTCAATGCTGAGAAAAAAATAGTGGTTTCGATCGCCTCTACCTTTATACCGGATGCTAAGGACCGGATAGAACTGATAAAAAAGGATATCGAGCCGATGTTTGAGGACTGTGAATCATAACACCAGACCAATTCTTTTTGAAATATGCGGACCAATTAAAATCGCATGGCCGGCAAACCGAAATACGGCTGCCGGCCATGCGATTGATTCTATATTTGATTTATTTGAGGAGGCTTTTTCAGGCTTTCACATCCCGTGAAAGCATAGGGACAATCCTATTCTCAAATTCCATGATAACACAAAAACGCCAGTAATTCGGCTCATGTTACGCGGGATAGCTTGGCGCTGAGCACTTCCTCCCGCCAGGGGATGGAGGGAATTGCCCCCTTGCGAGAAACAGCCAGAGAGGATGCGATGGACGCAAGCCGCAGGCATTCCTGCGGGGAATCACCCCTTGCGACCCCGGAGAAGAAATAACCGGTAAAGGTATCCCCCGCCGCTGTGGTGTCCACCACGGGAACGTCGTAAATGCCGTGGTGAAAGCGCTGCCGGCCGGCCTGGTAGATCACCCCGTCTTTCCCGAGAGTCAGTACAGTGTGAACCTGCGGGTACCGCTTTTGAATCTGTTCCAGTATGGCATCGGGCTCACGCTCGCCTGTGATCTGGCTCCCCTCTACCTCGTTCATCATCAGCCAGTGTACCTTGTGAAGATCACATTGCTGCACTGCATCGTCGTACGGGGAAGGGTTCAGCGCGATTTTCATCTGCCGCTGTGCCGCGCGCTCGATTAGATAATCAAGCAGGTTGATCTCATTTTGGAGAAGCAGCAGATCGCCCGCCCCAAAATGAGAGAGCACTTCGTCGACATACGCTTTCTCATTTTTCCGGTTGGCCCCGCCGAACAGAACGATGCTGTTCTGCCCTTTGGCGCTCACCTGAATGATCGCGTTGCCGCTGCGCTCCCCCACAGTACGGATCAGGGAGAAATCCACGTGATTTTCCTCGCAGGTTTTGCGGAGCATACCACCGTCTTCCCCCAGCATTCCCGCGTGGAACACCGCAGCGCCGCCCCGGGCCAGCGCGACCGACTGGTTCAGCCCTTTTCCGCCGGGGTAGACATTCAGCTGCGTAGAAGAAATCGTTTCGCCGGGGGCAACGATGTGATCCACAGAATAGACAAAATCAATATTGAGCGAACCGAAGTTCAGGATTTTCATTCGGTTTCCTCCTTCCTTTCCAGCAAGGCACTGTTTTATCGTCGATTCACTTTAGAATGGGCCGATACAACTACGACGGTTTCTTCCCCACCGCAGGCGGGGAAGAAACCAATTATTGTTTTAAAGCACGTGCTACTGTGCGGCGTTCCTTTCTTTCCGTTTCACTTCCTAGAAAGACGCAGCAGGTAAGCCAACCCTTATACCTCTACCAGCAGCTCCATCAGCGGGGCGTGCTGCTGCGCGCCGTATACGTCCCTGTCGAAGCTGGTACCGGACGAAATCCGGCGGGCAAATGTGATTTTGAACCCGAGTGCGGGGTCAAAGAACACGATGTTGGTAATCAAATCTTCGGGAATGTGATACAGCTCTGCCACCAACGCACGGTTGATGATACCGCTTTCTTTGATCTTCCGGTAGATTTGCTCGTCGTCGAACAGGCAATCCAGCGTGATTTCAAAGGGTCCGCTGTTTTTGGAGCGCAGCACCTTCGCGCATTCATACAGCCGCTTTTTCATCGCGTGCCGCCCCCTTTCCATTCTTCCACGGGGAACATCTCTTCCCCGTCCCGCACATCCATCAGGTGGTAGAGAGAAAACTCGTATACCCTGCCGAAAGGCACGTCGCTCGGGGCAAACGGAAACGCCAGATTCCCCGCTGTCGATTTACGGCCTTCGTACCCGTAATGCAGGAACGTGGAGCGAACCGAAGAGCAGACGGTGTCGGCCAGCTCCTGCGTTTTGGCGATCACCTCAAACACCACGCCCACCTCATGCGGAAGGTCACGGCAGGGCTCCATCTCGCCCATCACGCCGTTGATGCCGTAATTGATAAAGTTGATCTTGTAATCCTTTTCGTCCACATCGCTGTAATAGTCGCGCACCTGTGCTTTTACTTTATCCTGCACCTCTTCCAGCTGGCCGATCAAAAGCGGGTCGCGGATACCAGCCACGACAAAGGTGCGGAACGCTACCGGCATGGCTCCCTCCAGCTTGATGCGGTAAGGATCGGTTCTTTCGATCCGGCTGCCGGTGACAAAAACGCTTCGCCCGTCCTCGAGTTCGATAAAGGTGCAGTGCTCCAGATTCAGCACGATACCGGGGCCGTGCAGAAGATAGGGATGATCCTTTTCGTAAAAGGTATGGGCCGCAACCGACGTTTTTGTGCAGACCCGGTCCTTGGAAAGCGGGGTGACGACAAAGCCGTCCTCGCGGATGATGCCGAGCATGCAGTCCTTGGTGGTACCGGGCTGCGCGCACAGCGCCGCACATTCCAGAATTTTGCCCGCGTGATAGCCATAGGCCATATCAAACCCATGGAACACGGCCACGGCGGCAAAGGGCGAAGGGTCGTAGGCACGGCCGCAGACAATGATGTCCGCCCCCTGCTCCAGCGCCCGCACAATCGGCTCATGGCCCATCTGCGCCACGATCCCCGTTGTTTTCTCAATGCGCTCCGGAGTGAGCTCGCTCACGGTCAGGCCCAGCGGGTCGATTTTCCCCTCGCTCAGGCGCTGCTTAACAACCTTTTTCTCTATATCGGCCCAAATGACGGTAAGCTTCAGATGCTGGAGCCCGTGTTCCTTCAAAATTTCCTCAATGATCGAAAGCGTCCACTCCACATGAACGCGGCCTCCTGCTCCCCCGGCCGAACCGATCACAACCGGAATCTTCGCCTTGGCGCCGTTTGTAATCATGATCTCCAGATCCTTTTTGCAGGCGCGGCGGCTTACGATCGCCACCCCCGCCCCAAGCTTGTGGGGGCCGGCGTCTGTGCTGCCTGCGTCCACCACAATCGCGTCCGGATTCATTGCCATCCCGTTCAGAAAAGAGCTTTCCGGGAATCCATACCCCAGGATTCCACATGGGGAAAGCAGCCTGAGCTCTTTCATGTTTATTCCTCCTTTACGGTGAAATCTCCAAAGGCGGTGCGGCCGATGCTCAGCGAACCGCAGCCGAACATGCCGTATTGGTAAGAGTCGTCTTTGGCGGAAAGCATTTCTTTCCCGTTGACCAAGAGGGTAATTGTATTCCCAACGGCTTTCAGCGAAAGCTCATAAGCCTGCTCCTGTTCCCACTCGAACGCGGCGCTGCTGAGCTCGCGGTAGCCGAAATCATTTTTGTACAGCTTCACGGTTCCGTCCGCGGCAAGACCCCCGGCATAGCCGCGCATCGCGCCCTGCGCGCGGATGGTAAGCAGGTGGCTGTCGCCATTGAGCGGCGTGACCGGAGCCGTGACGGTGTAATCCGTTGCATAGTAATTGCCCGCATAGGCAAAGGCCGGTTCGCAGCGCATCAAAAATAGCTGGCCGCCATCCAAATCCCACGCGCCGTGGTCGAACGAGAAGGGCGTCACGCAGCCGAACTCCGTTTTCTGCTTTGCAAGGGCAATGCGGTACTCGCTCTTCCCGGTGATCGAGAAATCATCCAGATACAGCATGCCGAGCGTTTTGGATTTTGCCGGGGAGTAGCCCTCAATCACGATACCGGCCTCATCGACCATGTCCCCGTCGGTGTCCGGAATCTGGAAGGAGACCTCCAGCCATTTGCCCTGCTGAAGCTTGATGTAGCCCTGCAGATGATCCTTTTTGTCGCTGGTGGTACGCACATAGGGCGCGATGCCGATGGTCTCCCAGCCGTTCCACTGGTCCAGATACAGCTTCATGGAAACGGTCTGGCCGGGGTAGGCAGTCGGTGTGAAAACGGGGCTGTACCGCTCATCTGAAAAATCGTCGCGGCGGTAGAACGGTTTATAAAACAGCTTGCACTGATGGCCGCGCTCCATGCGGTCTACCAGAACTTTCAAAGAGCCGGTGCCGCTTGCCGCCTGCTCGGTGGAATGCCAGGTGCGGCAGAAGAATGGGTCGGACACGCGCATGTTGTGTGTGGAGCCGGGCAGCTCAAAATCGAAATGGACCTCGCCCAGACGATAGGAATCGCTGATTTCGGCGGGTATCTCTTCCCCCGCAATGCGGTAGCCCAGAGCGGCAATCTCTTTGCAGTAGGTGGGGACATCCAGAATATTCAGGTAACCGGAAATACCGGAAAGCACAAGACCGTCATTGATCGGGCCGCGGTAGCGCTCCGGCAGCCCATCGATGCCGCATGCCACGCCCAGCACAGTGCCGACGTTCCCGGCGTTGCAGTCGGTATCCCACCCGCACATGGTGGCAATCTCCACCGTGCGCGCAAAGTCACCTTGCCCATATGCCATCGCGAGGATGCACACACCGGCGTTCGGAATGATATGGCATACTCCGCCGTATTTGTCGTAGCCCCAGTCTGCCACCAGCATCTGGTGGCAGGCCCGCCAGTCGTCCGGGTGTTCCGCGTGGAAACTGAGCACCGCGTCGGCCACCTTCCGATAGAGGGAATCCTCCGGGATTTCCGCAAATCCGGCGTTCATGATCTCGTTGATGTCGCTGGTCTCAAACGCCTTTGCAATCGCGGCGCAGAAGAAGCGCGCTCCGTAAACGCCCTCGCCGTCGTGAGAAACGCTGGCGGCCGCCGCGCCGTATTCCGCCGCGCGGTGCGGCTCGCAGGGATTGACCAGCCCCCACGTATCGATGAAAATCTGTCCGCCGATCTGCTCGGCAATCGTTTTGCCGTTCTGCTGGATCGAGCCGGAACGCGGAGCGGGGATGCCCGCTTTCAGATTCAGGTACGCAGTGTGCTCGGTGCTGCGGCCATAGCCGCCCCACCAGAACATGCCCACGCCCTCGCGCGCATAATTGAGCCAGGCCCGCGCCACATCCTGCGGCTCAAGCGGACGGTCAGACGCGTCATCGTACAGCGCTCTTAAAAAATAAACAGGGCCGTTTACATCGTCGTCGGCCGCAAAGTTTTTGAAGTCCTTTACATAGTCCGTAATTTCACCATATGTATTTCGGATGCGATCGTAGGTCCAAATGGTCGGTTCCACTGGCGCGCCGAGCCGAATGCCGATGTTCATTCCTAAAAAGCCGGAATAAACCTTTTCGAGATAATCCTTGATCATTTTTTAGCCTCCCAATCGTTTCACTTATTGATAGCAATGCCGCTTCAAAAGCCGTTGTTTTTACGTAAACTCCTTTGCAAAGCGGACACACTTTAAGAAACCGGTTACTCAGTATTATACTCATTCTTTTGTTGCTTTTCAAGAGGCGTTATCCATAAAAATACGATAATTCTATGGTTATTGTCCTTAAAATTCTGTGGGAATCGGGAATAAAAAAGAAACCGCTTGCTTTTTGTTTCTCAATTTGTTTATAATAGGACAAAAGAAGTGCAGGCGCAAAGATTTGAGCCGCCTGATTCGGCTGTTTGGAGGGAAAAGCATGCAAAAGTACAGTATTGCAGATATTGCAGCGATTTGCGGAGTTTCGAAAGCGACTGTTTCCCGTGTGATCAATAATAAAGCCACCGGCGTGGGTGAAGAAACCAAAAAGCGGGTGCTTACCACTATAAAAGAGCTGAACTACCGCCCCAATACCCTGGCCCGCAGCGTAGCGACCTCCTGCTCGGGCGTGATCGGGGTTGTGGTTCCGGATATTCTGAATCATTTTTTCCCCGCTCAGGTGCGCGGGATCAGCGACGTACTGGACAAGAACGGATATTCCATGTATCTTGGCAATTCGGATTTTGACCCGGAAAAAGAGAAGCATCATTTATTATCAATGGTTGACCGCCGGGTGGACGGCATCATCCTTTGCTCCGGCGTGTCGAACGACACATTTTTGGCGCAGTTTTCCAAATACAATATTCCCCTTGTGCTGATGGGGCGCAATTTTGACCACCACGTATGCGACGCCAGCATCGCCAGCGACAGCGAATACGGCGCCGCGCAGGCCATGCGCCAGCTGCTATCCACCGGGAACCGCCGCATTTTATATATGGACGGCAACGCAGGCGTTTCCGGCGCTGTTCAGCGGCACCGGGCTTATGAGCAGGTGCTGAAAGAAGCCGGGATTCCAATTGATGAGCGGCTCGTTCATTTCGGGGAATTTTCCGCACACTTCGGCCAGGAAACCGTGACCCGACTGCTGCGGGAAGGGCTTGATTTCACCGCCGTTTTCTCCGGCAGCGATATGATCGCCATCGGCGCGCTGAAAGCGCTGAAGGAAGCCGGCAGGCATGTACCAAGCGAAATCGAGGTAATCGGTTTCGACGGAATTGAAATCTCTGAAACATACGACCCAGCCCTCTCCACCGTGCTGAAACCCAGGCGGGAAGCGGCCGAGCAGGCCGCCACCATGCTGGTTTCGATTATCAATGGTACCATCGGGAGCATGCGGCACATGACCATTCAGCCTACTTTAGTTCTTCGAGAAACAACCAGAAAGTAACCGGTTCCTAATAAAACGACTTTTTACAGCGGATCAAATATCAATTTATCGACGTATTTTTGTGCGTTAATGTAAATTGTATATTAAATCCGCTGTATTTTTGTGCAATAAAATGATTGCGTGTGTAAAACAAACCTTGTATAATGAAATCCATCAGATAAACCGGTTTCTTAAACTGCTTTTACATATCATTTTTCCCTTTTGCTTCAATGATCGATACAGATCTGCGACAAAAGAAACGCACGGTTCTCTTTCCCTGTTTTTACGAAAAGATCAGGTCTTGTTTGTAAATTCAAAGATGCCGGATATTTTGAGAAAAAATGAGGCAAGGCGGCACCGCAAGAATCCCCAAAGGGCACGTGTATCGATTGTATTCCGGGGATTTTTAACGCAGCCGCGGCCTGTTTACCCAAAATAAATCATTGCAATGATTTTACAAGCGCCCCTGCTATGATGTCTGCGATTGATGGTTAAAGGAGGTTCCCCTTATGAACGACCGACAACTGTCGGTGTCTCGCCGTGATCGATGGAAAGCGGCCTTAAAACAGATGCGCACCGACAAAATCCTGTATGTGCTGATCGCGCCCACCATCCTCTATTTTATTATTTTTCGGGTGTGGCCAATCTGGAACATGCGCATGGCTTTCTTCAATTACAAAGCCAGAGGCCCCTGGGAGTGGGCGGGACTCAAATATTTTCATATGGTGTTCAGCACGTCGGCGTTTACCGATATTCTGAAAAACACACTGATCATCAGCTTCATGAAATACATACTGTTATTCCCTTTCTTTGTCCTGTTTGCGATCCTGCTCAACGAAATCCGAAGCCGCCGGGCACGCAATACCATTCAGGCGGTGTCTTACCTGCCCCACCTTTTGTCATGGGTCGTGATTGCAGGCATCTGGATTTCGTTCCTCAATCCATCCAGCGGCGCGGTCAATCAGGTGCTGGGCTGGTTCGGCGCCGGGCCCTACGATTTTATGACGAGCAAGGGCGCGATCCGGTGGGTACTCTTCTTCTCAGAAGCGTGGCGTAGCCTCGGCTGGGATTCGATCATTTTCTTCACGGCGATCATCAATATCAGCCCCGACTTGTTTGAAGCCGCGGACATGGACGGCGCAAATCGTGCGCAGACCATCCGCGCGATCATCCTGCCGGCTTTGATCATCCCCATGACCACCGTATTTATCTTAAACCTGGGATTCTTCATGACGGCGGGCTTTGACCAGGTATTTAACTTTACAAATCCGGCGGTCAACAGCGTGGTCGATATTCTGGATACCTACATTTACCGCCTTGGCCTCGATAACGGCCAATACTCGCTGGCCTGCGCGGTCAGCCTGATCAAGGGCGGAGTAGGACTGATTCTGGTATTGCTGACCCACGTCACATCAAAGCGACTGACCGGCCAGGGTGTTTGGTAATGCTGGAACGCGCATTCAGTTGGAGGTGTCTAAATTGAAACAAGCAAAGCTGCGTAAAAAATTCCGCGTGGGTCAGCTGATTTTGATCCTCATTATGGGACTGTTTATTCTGACCATTCTGATCCCGCTGCTGCATATTGTTGCAAAGTCCCTGTCCGATCCCGCTCAGTCCGCCCAGATGAAAGGGCTGGACATTATCCCGCGGGGGTTCAGTTTCATCAACTATCAGATTATTATGAGCAACCCCGTTTTGGTGCCGTCCCTCGTGACCTCTGTGTTTATCACCGTGGTGGGCACCGCGCTGAACATGCTGCTGACCATTTCGGCGGCCTATGTGCTGACCCGCCCGAATTTGGTGGGCAAGCGGGCCTTTATGGTTTTCTTCATCATCATGATGCTGTTTGACCCCGGCCTGGTTCCGGAATATTTTGTGGTAAAGGACCTGGGCCTGATCGGCAGCCGCTGGTCTGTGATTTTGGCCCTGGCCGTCAACGTCTATTACCTGATCATCATGATGCGCTATTTTGAAGAGATTCCGCTCTCCATTTATGAGGCCGCCAAGATCGACGGCGCGGGCCATATCCGCACGCTCTTTTCCATCGCGACTCCCCTGTGTCGGTCCGGCATCGCAACGCTTACCATGTTCTACGCCGTCGTTCGCTGGAACGAATACCTGCGCTCCGGCGTGTATATCAGCAAGCTTAAAGACAGTGTGCTGCAGGTGGTTCTGCGCAAGTTTTTGGTGGAGGGCGATACTACCACGCTGATCGGCGCGCAGAATCTGCTCAACTACAACGAGCTGGCCAAGATCGACTATACGGCATTGTCTTATGCAGTCATTGTAATCGCAATTATTCCAATCCTCGTATTATTCCCTCTGGTACTGAAGTACTACACGAAAGATGTGATGGCAGGGGGGGTGAAAGGCTGATCTTTTCAGTGTTCTAACCGGGAATCAAGAACAATCATTAGGAGGAGAATCATGAAAAAAAGTATTGCGCTTTTATTGGCCATGACAATGGCAGCTACAGCCTTTACCGGCTGCGGAAGCTCCGCAAACACGGCGTCCGGCACCGCCTCCGAACCGCAGTCGGCGCCCACGGGCAGCGGCCTCTGGCCGGAAATCGGCAGCAAGGACGCTCCCGTAACGGTGAAGGTTCTGATCAAGGACGTACTGCCCACAGAAGAAGACGTGATCGCCATGTGCGATGTCGTTGAAAAGAAAATGGCTGACCACGGTCAGTACATCGATCTTCAGTTCGTCGAGCCCCCGGCCGGTTCTTACGCTACCGCTTTGCCGCTCGCGATGCGCACCGGCGACATCGACGCGGACATCATCTACTTCCAGGGCGGCGGAGATTTGGCCATCTCTCAGGAGGGGCTGCTGGAGGATTTGACCTCGTACATTGAAGGCTCTACCTATGTCAAGGATCTGATGCTGCCCGTCAACGAGGCCCGCATGAAGAACTACCCGTACCTGCTGTGGCTGGCCCCGGCACGCACCTATGTTCCGGTGATGAGAAAAGATTTGACAGAGAAGCTCGACAGCTATGACGCGCTCGTCAAAGACCCCACCATCGACAATTACCACGCTCTGTTTACAGAGATGAAAGCAAAGGGCCTTGTGCAGTACGCAATTACCGCCGACGACTCGAACAATGCGGGCGAAGGCAACATGCGCCGTCTCAACGCCTTCTTTAACCAGGCGTTCGGCGTGAGCGCCACTCTGGTAAAAGAAAACGGCCGCTGGGCTTTCTCCAGAGCAACCGAAGCGGAAAAGAAGAAGCTGGAATTCTATGCCACCCTGTACAAAGAAGGCCTGCTGGACCCGGAATACCTGACCAACACCTGGGATGTGCTGGAACAGAAATTCTATGAGGGCAAGGCCGGCATCATCTCCGGCACGATCGGCGACGTCGTACAGATTTACAACAACAAGATGTCTTCGACCACCGGCAGCGACCTTGTGGTTCTTCCCCCTGCAAAGGGCGTGGCGCAGGGCTTCCAGGCGGTTGACGTCACCAAGGAGGAACGCGGCTTCGGCATCAATGTAGACAGCAAGAATAAAGCTGCCGCCTGGGCCTTCCTTGAATTTATGGCCAGCCCTGAGGGCCGCATCATCGACAAGTGCGGAATCGAGGGCAAGCACTACAACGTTGAAAACGGAAAGATCGTCTTTACCGACAAATACCCCGAGTGGTGGTCCCGCATCTGGGTGACAACAAACAAGTTCGATCCCGAACCGCCCCTGGCGCGGCCGGTTTACACCGAGGCGGCCCAGAGCTCTCTCGACCTGGCAAACCAGTACTATGTAGAAGATGTCAACGTGCTGATCCCCGAAGAGCTGGCGCCGCAGTGGGATGCCATGAAATCTTTGTATGACGAGTATTCCGCCGATATCATTCGCGGAACCAAGCCGATTTCTGCCTTTGATGAGTTCGTGACGAAGTGGAATCAGGCCGGGGGCGACAAATTTGCGGAATACCTGAAGGAAAAGCTCGGCTAAAGGAATACTGACAAGTGATGGAGGATTTATGATAACAAGATCTGAACTGGCCGGCAACCCGGCTAAAGCGTTTGACAAAGCATACGGGGCTCTTTCGGGCCTTGCAATCGGCGATTCGCTGGGAGATGCCGCACGCAAACCGGAAAATCGTGCCAATTATGGTATTACCACCGACTTTAACAAGGGTGCTTCCTGGAGCACAGACGATACGGAGTTTGCACTGCTTACCGCAAAAACCCTCATCGGCTGCGGCGGGAACCTGACCAGCGATATTGTGGTAAAGGCCTGGCTGGAGGATGTGGCTGTACAGGACGAATTTAAACGTGGCGGCGCCAGTGAGATTGAAGCGGCCAATAACCTGCGCAAGGGAATCCGTCCACCGCTTTCAGGAAAATACAACGCGTTCCACATGAGCGACGGCTCTGCCATGCGGATTGGCCCGGTGGGCATCATCTGCGCGGGCGACCCGGAACGGGCTGCCGCAATGGCGGAAATCGACGCTTCCGTCAGCCATTACCGCGACGGTATTTGGGGGGCGCAGGCCGTGGCCGTGGCGGTATCTATGGCCATGGTGGACGCGACCATGGAAGAAATCTTCGACGCGATCATGAAGGTGATCCCCGAAGAATCCTGGTTCCACCATGCAATGAACCGCGCTTTCGAGATCGTAGACAACGCGAACGGTTCCATTCTGGACGCCTGGATGCCGCTGCACGACGAGCTTTACACCAGCAGCTGGGCTACAACGGCCGAAGCTCTCCCCTCCGCTTTTGCGTGCCTGCGCATGCGCAGCGAAACCTTCCGCGAGGGCGTTGTGCTGGCCGCCAATTTTGCCCGCGACGCGGACACGATCGGCGCGGTGGCCGGGGCCATTCTGGGCGCAAAGTACGGTGCTTCTTCTATCCCCGCTCATTGGGTGGAGAAAACGCGGTATCCCACCGGCACCTGCCTGCAGTTTACCAACGGACTGGACATTAAGGAAATGGCCGGCGAGCTCGCCAAACTGATTGATTAAGCGAAACCTCTGATTCCTAACATAACCAAAGGCAAATTCTAAGAGGGCCAGCGTCATTCTCGACGCTGGCCCTCTTAGAATTAAAAATATTGATCTGCCAAAACAGATCAGTCCATTCACTTTCGAATGTCTTATGCCAAATAGAGCGATTTCTTCCCTCGCCATAGTCACGGAAGAAATCGTCACTTTTTAAAGTGACGCCACTCTATACTCTCTTTTCGGCAGCCCGCTGTGAAAGGACGTCACTTTCTTCCCAGTTGCTCTCGAAGCTGGCCTGATCGCTGACAAAATCGATCAGGAACCGATTCCCCTTAGAACAGGAGTACCGTACCGTGCAGGCGGCGCTCTCATGGATCAGCCGGGTCATGCCGCCATTCTGGGGCGCACGCAGAGCTTGCGCGCAGCCTTTGAGAAGCTGTATTTTCAGCTTCAAATCGCCCTGCCGAAGCAAAATCGTATCCTCACTGATATACAGCAGTCTCGCGCCGCAGTACGTGGCGATCCGGTATTCTTTCCCGTTCAGGTACAGAAAGCCAATGCAGCCCGTAAAGCTCATCCCGCCCCACGGCACGTCCGCTGCCGAAAGCATGATGCTGTTCTGCCCCCACGCACAGTGCGTCCACAGATAGCGCTTTGGGAAGGATACACCGCGGTCGCCCTCCAGATAGCCCATTCCGTTTTCAAATACATACTCCCTGCCGTTTATGGAAAGGGAACCGTCCACCTGGTGAAACAGACTGAAAACGCTGTGGCGGCACTCCATCATCGGCAAACAGCAAAACGGCCCCATGATATCGAATGCGGGCGGGGTCAGAGACCCAAACCAAAGCACCCCGCGCAGACTGCAGTCCTCGGTTTCCACATCAAGCCCGATCCCCTGTTCTGAAAATAGGCATTTGCCCAGCCGAACCGGCAGCTCTTTTTGCGATGCCTCGTGCGCCTGGGGTGGAAAATCCACATGGAACGTCTGATCATTTGTGATGACCTGCAGCGATGCCGAAGAGTTCCCGCAGTCATCCGTGTGAAAGGCCGGAATCAATGCAACGGTATCGGTATCGTTCTGCCGCTTGAAATACCATCCCTTAAAATAACCGCGTGGCCGTTTGAAACCGCCGACTACTTTCATGTGGGAATCTCCTCCAGATCGGTCTGGGCAGGGCCTTCGAGCAGACCGCCCTTTGCGTCAAAACGGGAACCGTGACAGGGGCAATCCCAGCTTTTTTCATCGGGATTCCATTCCAGCTGGCAGCCGAGATGCGGGCACTTGATTGAGACCGCCGTCACATCCCCCTGCTCCTCCTTATAGGCGCCCGCCTTCTTTCCGTTGGCAATCACCATGCCGCCGTGGCCGTCCGGCAGGGTTTTCGGCTCGGCAGAGTCTGCGTCCGGCAGCGAAAACGTCTGTTTGGCTAGGCCCTTCACGGCCTGTCCCATTCCGGAAAGAAAATTCTTGGCCGAAGCACCCGGCGTAAATCGCGACGGCGAAAACACCGGTGCAAACGGATTTTCGTCCCCCGCAATCTGATCGGAAAGCAGAATGGCAGAAACCATACTGCTTGTCATTCCCCATTTGCCGAAACCGGTGGCAACATACCAATTCGGTGTGGAGGAAGAAAACTGCCCAATGTACGGGACGCTGTCCAGAGTCATGCAGTCCTGCGCGGACCAGTGGGCCAACTCTTTGCTCTGCGGATAAAACAAAGCGGCCACTTCCCGTAGCATGTCGTATTTTCCGCCGGTCTTATTCTCGCCTGTGCGGTGATCTCCCCCGCCCAGCAAAAGAGTATCCCCATAGTTGCGCATCGAAAGGCCTTTTTCCCCGATGCCAAGGTACATACCGTCGAGCTTTGCGGCATTCTGCAGTGCCAGCGCATAGCTGCGCTCCTGATACATGCGCATAAAGTAATAGCCCGGCGCATTGACAAACGGAAAATGCGACGCGAAAACGATATGCTCCGCCGTCACGGTGCCGCGGTCGGTCATGACGTTTTTCCCTTCCACCGACAGAACCTTTGTTTTCTCATACACCGTAAGAGGCTCTGAAATTGCCTGCAAAAATTTCAGCGGATGGAACTGTGCCTGCCCACCAAACTGGATCGCTGCCGCAATCTCAAAAGGAAGGGTGGTCTTCTTCGTCAGTTCCGCGTGGATTCCTGCCCGGCAGGCATACTCCACTTCCATCTCCAGAGCGGGAATATCCTCGCGATCGACGGAATACAGGTAAGCGGGGCGTTCCTCAAACTGGCAGTCGATCTGCTCCTGCGTGATCATCTGCCGGTAGCGCCCGATGGCCTGCTGATTGGCGGAGGCATACTGCTTCGCCTCTTCCTCGCTGAAATTCTGAAACAGCTTTGTATAGATCAAATTGTGCTGAGAAGTGATTTTGGCCGTGGTATTCTGTGTCTGCCCGCTCCCGATCCGGTTCGCTTCGAGCACGACGGATTCGATCCCCTTCTGCCGCAGCAGGCAGGCGGTCAAAATCCCCGCAAGGCCGCCGCCGATGATAGCGACAGGCGCTGTGATATCGCCCGAAAGGGCCGGGCGTTCCCGAAAATCGGACGTTTCTCTCCAAATGGACTGCATAAAGTTCACCTCACAGATAGGCTGTGCAAAAATATGGCAAATAATCATCCGCGAGGAGCCATTGAACAAAATGGCTTAGTCGCAGTCGTCGCAGCTTTTTCCGTTATGTACCGCAGCCGTACCGGCCTTTACCGCTGTTTCGTAGAACCGGATTTTCTTCTCGATTTTCTCAATATGCTGCTCCAGCTCGCGCATCTGCTGCTCGGCCCGGCGCCTCTGCTCCAAAAACAGCTCCAGGCGCTTTTGCAGCGTGGAATCCCCTTCTTTGCACCAATCCATAAACTGGCGGATCTCCTTGATCGTCATGCCTGTATTTTTCAGGCACGAGATCACCTCGATCCACTCGTAGTCGTTCTCCTGAAAGGAACGGCATCCGGAGGAATCGCGCCCGATCGAAGGCAAAAGGCCTTCCTTTTCATAATACCGCAGGGTATGCTCGCTCAGACCCGTATGTTTTGAAGCCTCCGCAATTGTATCGCCCATTGAAAAATACCTCCTGATCACAGTCCGAATTTTGTCGTTTTCTCTGTTCCTTGTTATACCTTAGAGTGTCCTCAAAGTCAAGAACAAAAATTCTTGCCGCAGAGGACTTGACTTTGAGCATACTCAAAGGGTTATAGTAGTAATACAGAAAAAAACGGAGGTATTGAAATGCAATTTGATTATTTTGTACCCACGAAAATTCTATTTGGAAAAGGCCAGCTTTCGAACCTGCACAGCCAGAAGCTGCCCGGGAAAAAGGCGCTGATCGTGATTTCCTCTGGTAAATCCACCCGCAGCAACGGCTACCTGTCCAGAGTGGAGATGCAGCTGGATTTAGCCGGAGTGTCGCACGCCGTATTTGACAAAATCCTCCCCAACCCCATCAAATCGCATGTGATGGAGGGCGCGGCGCTGGCCCGCTCCGAAGGCTGTGACTTTGTGGTGGGTCTCGGCGGCGGCAGCAGCATCGACGCGGCCAAGGCGATTGCGGTGATGGCCACCAACGAGGGAGATTACTGGGATTACATCTCCGGCGGCTCAGGCCAGAGAAAACCTGTGCCGAACGATCCGCTGCCGATCGTGGCAATCACCACAACGGCGGGCACCGGAACCGAAGCCGACCCCTGGACCGTGACCACCAAGGAAGACACCAACGAAAAAATCGGGTTCGGGTATGAAAAGACCTTCCCGGTTCTCTCTATCGTAGACCCCGACCTGATGCTGACGGTGCCGCCCCACCTGACGGCATACCAGGGCTTTGACGCTCTGTTCCACAGCACGGAGGGCTACCTTGCCAAAACCGCCGACCCAATCAGCGACCTGTTTGCGCTGAAAGCGATCGAGCTGGTCGGCAAAAGCCTTGCAAAAGCGGTGGCAGACGGAACAGACGAGGCAGCCCGGGCCGACGTCGCACTGGCCAATACCCTCTCCGGCATGGTGGAGTCCCTCTCCTCCTGCACCTCGGAGCACAGTCTGGAGCATGCGCTCAGCGCGTTCCATCATGAGCTTCCCCACGGAGCCGGGCTGATTATGATCAGCAAGGCGTACTATACACATTTTGCGAATACCCACGCCTGCGACGAGCGGATGATCGCGATGGCAAAGGCCCTTGGCAAAACCGACGCGTCCTCCGCTATGGATTTTGTCCAGGCGCTCTGCGACCTGCAGTCTGCCTGCGGCGTGGCGGAGCTCAAAATGAGCGACTACGGGATCGACGGAGCCAATCTGGAAAAATACGCGGACAACGCCAGACAAACCATGGGCGGTTTGTTCCTGGCCGACCCCGTAAGGCTTTCCAGAGAAGACAGCATCCGCATTTTGCAGGAGTCTTTCCGGTAAACGGCAGCAAATTATCCGCTACAAACAAAGGGCGTTTCGCTTTTTCCGGAGCCCGGGAAAAAACACAAAGAATCATCAGACCGGACAGTTGGGCAAGCGGAACAGCAAAAGACGGGCGATCGGCTTTCTGCCGATCACCCGTCTTTTGCATTTTGAGAGATAGAAAGAACCCATCATTCTCAAAACACAGTTTGTTGTAACAGCCCAAATCTTTTCAGGGCCAAAATGTATTGAGCCACACGGACATAGTTTTTCAGGTCCTCTTCATCCAGACCGCGAAAAGCATACATTTCATCCCAAAGCATGATACTGCCTTCCGCTGTAAAATAACCTGTCGTCAAATCAATTCCGATAAAAATTCTGGTGATATCCCCACCCCAAATATCGATCGGATCTTTATTTTCGCTTGTATAAAAGACTTCGCCATTCCCCGCGTTTTCAAGGAAAAATGTTCTTGGAACCGGAGCCATACCCACGGGCAGTTTTTCTTTGTACGGCTGATTTTTGGTAACACTCAAGACTACCACATCAGCGGCTTCCTTGTCCCATATCTCGGTCAGGATATACTTTTGTTGAAGATAATCGAGCAATTCCCTGCCGGATTTTCTGTTTGGCCTGAGCTGATCTTTATACTGCATCCATATGGATTTGTATTCCTGCAATAACTCTTTGGTTGGCTCTCGCGTCAGCATGGTGTTTCTCCTTTGCTTTTTCCCACTGATTCTGTCTTTTCAGAATGAAATTTCAATACAATCAGTATATTCTCTCTGCTAAAGTCCTATTTGTTAATCTGTTTCCTTCATTTTTCCCCTTATTCGCTCTGCACGCGCTTCGTTTGGTTCGGCTTCTCTTTTCCAAAGCCGCAGGAAATCGCCTGCTCTGGACACGCCTTCACGCACTCGCCGCAACGTATGCATTCCAGAGAATTCGGCGTCTGAAACACGTCGATATCCATTTTGCAGGCCTTCGCGCACCGCCCGCACCGGGTGCATTTTGCCTGATCAACCGAATAGCGGTAAAAGCCGATGGGGTTAAACAGCGAGTAGAACGCGCCCAGGGGGCACAAATAGCGGCAGAACGGACGGAAGATCAGAATCGAGGCGACGATCACCGCAATCAGAATCGCCATCTTCCACGTAAACAACAGGCCCACCGCACTGCGCAGGGGTTTGTTGGCAAGCAGCAGCGGCACACCGCCCTCCAGCGTACCAGCCGGACAGATATATTTGCAGAAATACGGCGTGGACAGCCCGAATTCATTCACCGTGAGAATCGGCAGAAGAATCACAAACACGAGCAGAATGCCGTATTTCAGCCATTTCAGAACATTGTTAACTCGTTTGGGAACCTTTCGTTTTGGACTTGGTATCCGGTACAGCAGCTCCTGAATCCAGCCGAAGGGGCACAGCCAGCCGCACACAAAGCGCCCCAGCAGAATGCCGACGAAGACCAGAAAGCCCAGCACATACATCGACACGCCGTAGCGCGTGCTGCCTTCTACCGCCTGCATAGCGCCGATGGGGCACGCACCGAGCGCCCCGGGGCAAGAGTAGCAGTTCAGCCCCGGCACACACACGTTTTTCAGTTTCCCCCTGTAGATCTTGCCGCTGAAGAACCCCTGCACATTCGAGTTCGTCGTAAAGGCAAAAAGGGCCTGTACCCATTTTCTCTTATCCAATTCCGATGCACTCCAGGCAAATCTGAACTGCCTTCGCCAAAACGGTGCGGTTCTCTCCGTTCCACAGGCCGACACCCATCATCAGCACTGCCGCCGCGGCAATTCCCCACCGCAGCAATCGGCTGTTTCTATCTGTTTGTTCCATGGCGTGCACTCCTCCCGCGCCAGACAAAATTCCCTTGATTTGAAATTCCGTCATATCTCAAACTTATTTTTCAGATGTCAAAGTCGCGCTGCTCTCTCCGGCGCTCTGTTCTGCCGCGGAGGAAACCGCGGCGGTACTCAGTGAATTCAGACGCGAGGTCAGCTCTTCCTTGTATTTCTCAATGCCGCGCTTGCCGATCACGGCTTCGCCGACGATCTGCCCCTTGCTGTCGATAAACAAGGTGGTCGGTACTCCGGAAATATGACCGTTCATATATTCCATCAAGGAATCATCCGGCACCCAATTTTCATAAGTGACCCCGGTTTTCGAGATTAGCTGCTGTGCGGTCTGCTTGTTTTGTTCTTCCGAAACGTCCGTTACCACTCCGACCAGGCGCGTTCCTTCCGGCATCTCTTTACTCAGCTTTTCCAGATCCGGCATCTCCTCTACACACGGGCTGCAGAAGGTCCCCCAGAAATTCACCATCGTAAGCTGATACTTTTCAAACGATTTGCTGTCGACCGGATTGCCGTTTAAATCCGTTGTGGAGACGCTCGGAAAGGTTCCTGTGTTCGCGGCCTCCCGAACCATCAGCGCAATGCTCTGCCGGATGGTCGGCAGCATTTTCAGAACACGCTGATACTCTTCCTTGGTGTCGTCATCCATCCCAGCCTCATCGGGCGCGGGAGCCGCGTAAACATACACCACACCGCTCTTTCTTCCCAGCTCCTGCGAACTGGCGATGCCGGTAATTTCATCCGCAGCGTGGCCCTCCTGTTCCCAGGCGTCCCATTCATTTTCATCGTAGTACTGAAGAACAAACAGGGAAACCGCCGATTTTTCCGGTTGAAAAACGAGGGAGGTTCCATCTTTGGGAATGAAATTTCCAGTCTTTCCGCTCAAATCCATCTGGCTGTAGGAAAGCGTGCGGCTGGTCAGTTCCTTTTGCGGCAGATCAATACTGATGCCCATTACCGGGTCTGTATAGGTCGTATATTCCGTTTTCTCCGGAGGCTTAGCGGAATCGCATGCGGCCAAAAAGAACAGGGAAAGCACGGTGGCCACAAGCAGGAATACCCCTCTTTTTCTCATAATTGTTTCTCCTTTTCATGCTTTTGCAGTATCTTATCAAATCCAAATGCCTGATATACCAGAAAGCCCAAAAGAACTGCCCAAAGCATTGCGGCCCGTTCCCTGGAGCAAATAATTCCTCATCGTTTGGCGGGTACAGCCCTATATTACCATGATTTTGCCCACATGAGAATACCCGAAGGCATCCCAATCTGTTATTTTTCCCACGAGCGTTTCAAATGCACATCCGCTTTTCGACAAAACAAGGCCGCCCGTTTTGAAAGAATGGGCGGCCTTAGCAGAATTTATTTCTTTTTTACGGGGAAGCAAACCTCTGTGACCAGTTCATCCGGGTTCTGTGTCTGAGCGGGGCTGACATGATAAATACTGAACATCGGCCCATTGAAATCATACTGATTGTCCTTTACCCAATTGGCGACAGCCTGATAAACATCGCTGACCTGCTCATAGCTTCCCTGGTAGGTTGCAGAGGCGATCTGGATAGGCGGAACGGTTTTAAACACGACGTTTTCCGTATTTTGATAGCTGCCCTGTACGGAAAGCTGAATTTCCACATCCGGATCGATATCCTTGTATCCTTCATCATAAAATATTGCCATTGCGTTGCAGGGGGTGGCAAACTGCACGTTCTGCGGGCCAAGCTCGCGCCGGAGCTGTTCCCAGAGGATTCCCTCCTGATCATAAGCGGGAATGATTTTTCGGACGCTTGCCACAGTTCTTTCAGGAATTTCTTTGAGTGTCACCATATATTCCATCACATTTTCATCCTTTCCAAGTCGGGTGATGGCTGTTTCCAGAAGCAGCAGCTGTCTGCCGATTTTCTCCTCCTGTTCCAGCATTTCTGTCCGCTTGAGCAGAAGATATTGCCGGAAGGCCTCGGGATCACGATACGTTTTCAGGATTTCAGCCGTAACTGAAAGGCCAAACCCCATTTCTCTGAGCGCGTGGATTCGGTTTGCAATCGGAAGCTGCGTTTCGCTGTAATACCGGTAGCCTGTGGCGGAATCAATGCTTTCCGGCACGAGCAAACCGATTTCATCATAATGCCGCAGCATGCGAATACTGATTCTGGACAGCTTTGAAAAATCACCTATTTTCAGCATGTTCGTTCCCTCACATATATGTGTTTTTTTGAGCTCACTACCAGTATAAAGTATCTCACTGTGTGAGAGTCAACAGGTATTTC
This sequence comes from Clostridium sp. MSTE9, assembly GCF_000277625.1. Taxonomy (NCBI): domain Bacteria; kingdom Bacillati; phylum Bacillota; class Clostridia; order Eubacteriales; family Clostridiaceae; genus Clostridium; species Clostridium sp. MSTE9. The sequence goes on along the minus strand of NZ_AKFU01000037.1, from coordinate 56,042 downwards.
AAAATTTTTTCAATTATATGATTGCAAGCAATTTGTTGGAGCAAAAAACTTATAAGGGATGATTTTCCATTTACTGTATTAAAGAACAGACCCTTACCGGTTCCCAATCCGATTCATTCCCTGCCCTAAGATTCTTCCGATTGATTTTTGGATATAACCGGGCGGTCCATATCGCAGCAGAAGTGCTGCGCCAAAGTCCATCCGTTTGCTTTAGTTCTAAATATATAACCATATAATCTAAAAAAATAGCCCTCACTCCATTCTGGAGTGAGGGCTATTGCGGGCTTTACCGTTTTCCTCTTTTACTATACCAGCCCCAGCAGGCGCACGGTATTTGCCACGATCATGCACAAGATGATTCCCGTAGCCGTAGGGATGGCAAAGGATGCAAGGGTCCATTTCAGGCTTTGCGTTTCCTTGCGAACGGTCAGGCAGGTGGTGCCGCAGGGCCAGTGCAGCAGGCAGAACAGCATGGCGCAGACGGCCGTCAGCCACGTCCAGCCGTGGCTGACGAGCAGGGTGTGAAGCTCGGAGAGGCTTTCTAGTTCGGTCAGCGACCCGGTCGCCATATAGCTCATGATGATAATGGGCACAACGATTTCATTTGCCGGGAAGCCCAAAATAAACGCCATCAGGATATATCCGTCCAGCCCCATCAGTCTTGCAAACGGGTCGAGAAACGCCGCACAATGTGCAAGAATGCTCGTGTCGCCGATGGAGATATTCGCCAGCACCCAGATCACCAGGCCTGCGGGCGCGGCAACGACTACGGCGCGGCCCAGCACAAACAGCGTGCGGTCAAAAATGGAGCGCACGATCACCTTACCAACCTGCGGACGGCGGTAAGGAGGAAGCTCCAGGTTAAAGGACGACGGCATCCCCTTGAGGATGGTCTTTGAAAGCAGACGGGAAATCATCAGCGTCATGAAAACGCCGAGCACGATCACCCCGGTCAGCATCAAAGTAGAAACGACAGACTGAAACGCTCCACCGACCGCGCCTGCAAAGAACATCGTTATAATCGCGATCAGTGTCGGGAAGCGGCCGTTGCAGGGTACGAAATTATTGGTCAGAATTGCGATCAGGCGCTCCCGCGGGGAATCGATAATCCGGCAGCCGATCACGCCGCAGGCGTTGCAGCCAAAGCCCATGCACATGGTAAGAACAATCTATGCTGTCGTGTGCTTTAACCCCCGATGATTGCTGATTTTTTTCGTTTCCAAACAGGCCGATAGAGTAAGGAAATCTATGCTATTGTCTGTTCAGAGAGGTTTCCGAGGAACCGATAAAAGATTTTGACAACCTGATGCTTGCGCCCTCTTTCTCTTTCCAGCTCGCTTTGCTCATAAGTTCCCTGCCCGATTTCGATATGGTCAATAAGCCTATGAAGCAAGTCGGGGGTGAGTTCATCAATTTCGGTGATGCCCTCAAGAAGCTGGAAAAAGCTTACGCGGGATTCTTTCGCCGGGTTGGATTCTTTCTTAGTCAGCCGGTCTGTTTTTGCCGTGATGGTTTTTTGCTCCGCTTCGTAAGTGGCAAGCATACGGTTTAGCCGCTCGTCATTGATTTTACCGGCTGCGTTATCCTCGTAAAGTCGCTGAATGATTTTATCCAGTTCCTTTGTCCGGGCTTCCAGAGCCGCTAGAGCTTTCTTTTTTTCCTGCTCCGCGTCGGTGTCCTCGTGTTCTTTCGTCATAGCGTCAATGATTTCCCGCTTTTCCTTGGCAGACAGACGAACCTGCTTTCTTAGCTCCTGCAAAACAACGTCATACAACGTTTCATAATCAATGAAGTGGTTGGTGCATTCCCGGCTTCCGTACAGCTTATAGCCGCCACATACCAGATTTGCAACCGATCCTTTTTTCCGCGTGCCGCTGGTGGACATATTGCGCTGGCAATCCATACATTTGGCAATCCCCGAAAAGACATTTTTAAATCCCTTGGTGGGCGCGTTTTTTCTGGACACGCAGCGGTTCCGCACAATGTCAAAGGTTTCCTGGCTGATGAGCGGCTCATGGGTGTTCTCGACAATGTACCATTCATCCCGCTGATTTTGCAGCGTAATCTTGCTTTTGAAAGAAACCTTCGTTGTTTTCCCCTGCGCCGTATGTCCCAAGTAAACAATGTTTTTCAGCATTTTACATATCATGGCAGAAGTCCATTCTTTCCGCTGTGAATAGTGGTCTACGTCCAAGTAAGGGTGTTTTTCACAGCGATAGACGGCGGGCGTTGCGATTCCGCGCTGATTGAAGGTCTGTGCGATCTGCGAGGGGGCAGAGCCATTTTCAGCCATGTAGAACATTTCCTGAACAACCGGGGCAACATCATAATCAATGAGCAAATGATTTTTGTCAGCCGGGTCTTTGCGGTAACCGTAAGGGGCAAAATTTCCGATATATGCCCCTTCTTTCATTTTGGTTTTGAAAGCGGAGCGGATTTTCTTCGACGTGTCGCGGGCGTACATTTCATTGATGACGTGTTTGAACGGCGCAATATCGTTGTACGGATTGATGGAATCGCACCCGTCATTGATAGCGATAAAGCGAACATTATGTTCAGGGAAATACATTTCCGTATATTGCCCTGTCATTATATACTCACGCCCCAAGCGGGACAAATCCTTTACGATCACAAGATTCACATAACCGGCTTCAATATCCTGAATCATCCTCTGGAAATCCGGTCGGTCAAAATTCGTGCCACTGTAACCGTCATCTATATATTCGTCATGGATCAGAAATCCATTTTCCTCGGCAAAGGAACGCAGCATTTTCCGTTGTGTTCCAATGCTCGAACTTTCGCTGACACCGTCATCGTCTTTGGAGAGCCGCATATACAACGCAGCCCGGTACAGTTTTGTGGTGGTTTTCAAGATTCACCTGAACCTCCTTCTACTTGAAAACCTACAATACACTGTATTGCTACAAGTTTTATTGTAGCAATAAGTGATTGAGGAATCAAGATGGAAAGCTGGGCAAATCCTTGTTTTGAAGCAGATATTCCCTTAAAACTTCCTTTATCGTTTTATCCTCAGAAAAGACACTCTCAACGGTGATCGTGCTGTTCTTCATTTTGTAGTCCTTCGTGCTGTCAGATGTCGGAATCATCATAATCACCTCAGAGTATTTATATGAAATGCCTCTTCCAAGTAGTAATCAGTTGGAATCTGGCTGCACGGCTTTCCGTGCTTTGTTGAATTGCCGATAGTTGATGATGTTAAAGCCCTTCCCGCTATCATCAATAATCTTGATTGTCCGTTCAAATGTCAGCGGGGCATTTCCAACTTCTTTTATGGCTTCGGCCTCTGTACAGTTTATTACTTCCGGCTTTTTAACTCCCCGGCTTGTTCTGTAAATGCGAAATCCCGGAGGGTATAGCTTCAAGCGTGCGCCCTTCACGATCGCCTTTGTCTGTTTATTGCCTTGCTCGTCAACGACAGACACGGCTTTTAAATTCCCGTATATTTTACCGTGTGATGAAATCACGTCCGGCAGCTCCATATCTGTAAGATAGGCAGTTAAGTACAGTCCGACGTTGTCCACGTCTTTCAAAGGCTTTGTCTTGGTAAAGCCATGGCCCCAAATGCTGGCTAGAGTATCGTTCGGAATGAACGGCGCTTTATAGGGAAAAATCATAACAAGATGTGCGTGCCACGCACCACGGCCCTGCGGCTCCATAGCGACAATGTATTCATACGTAGGCAGTGAATGCTTTTTTAGATAGTGCAGCATCCGCATATGGAACTTTCGGAAATCTTGATACAGTCGCTTGTTGTCCTGCATATTTTCTTTGTAAGTAAGAGTGACCCACAAGCAACGCGAAGTATCGGTAATATTCGTGTTGAGTAAATCCCGTAAGTTTGCTAACGACTGGGAAACACTGGTCAGGTTTTCAGCCCGGGTTTCCGTGTGCTCAAACTTTTTTAATTCACCGGTGGAGAGAATTACATAACTGTCTTTATTCAGTTTTTGTATACTGCATTCCGGGGTTCTTTTCATATAGCGCACTTCTGTGATGTTTCCCATCCTTTTCACTCGTACTTCGCAATTCTCCGCAGGTTCCAAATGCTCTTGTAAGCGTTCAATTTTTACTTGCGGCAAATTTTCCTCCTATCTGTCATTATTAAACAATAATCAAGTTAATAGCTCCGCTTCGCGGAGCGCGGACGTGTGGAAAAATCGTCTAACGCCTTCGGCACGACGATTTTTCCGCTCGCCTCAAAACAGTCTTATCTTGTTACGGCATCTGTAATTGCCTCACGAAGTTTGTCCATACGAGTAATTTGAGGTACCCGAATTGCTCTTAAACCTCTACTATCAGCCATCCATCCATAACCGGTACTGCATGGCATAATAACGTCTGTGTCGTATTCGCCAAACAGCATTTTTTTAGCTTCCGGGCTCAAGGTTCCTAATCCAATTCGCAATCCAAACTGATCTCTAGCACCGCTTGCAAATGAAACACTGTCACATCGCTGCATACTTAAAATCAGCTTCAGACCAAGAGAACGCCCCATAAAGGCGATGTTACCCAAAATCATTTTCTGTTCTTCCGCCAATTTTTTATCACGAACAGTAAGATACGAGATAAATGAATTATGCTCGTCGAAGAATACAAAAATTGGTGTCCGATCAGTAGATCCTTGAAGTCTTGATTCGAACTCAGAATTTATTAGGTGTAATCCATCTACGACATTTAAATAGGTAAAATACCTTGCATTTGGTACATCTAGTAAACACCTTAACTCGTCGTTCCTTTTGAAATCCAGACAGTATATCTTGGCATGGGGAAAACACCTTGATATTTTCCCCATGAGAAGAATAAATAAATACGACTTTCCTGAACCGGTTTCGCCGCTGATCAGGCAATGTGGCGTCGTATTAAAGTCCGTATTAATATAACGCCTGATGCCTGCTTGCAACAAATCTGCATCTAACAATAGAGGTATCTCAGAAATCATCATCGTTCCCACCACCAGTAAAAGGTGGTTTACAATTCTGATGATTCCGTTCGATTCTGGTTTTAATGTAGCGTTCTGTGGTGAATACCACATCAATTTGTACATAACTACCATAATCATGAATCTGGTCAACCATAATCGCACTGTAAACCTGGCCAAGCACGACCAAAGTACTTGGCTCAAAATTCAGCTCGTGCGCGTTGGCCATCTGCTGAATACGCGTTTCAATGAGGGTTGTGATTGTCCTGATATTGATTTCCCCGCGCTTTACTGCTACAAATTGAAACAGAAGGATTCCATCTCGTGAGATAAAATGCCTTGGAGCTTCGATTGATGAGAGTCCTTCAGGAGTCTGCAAACCACAACTTGGAGCAACACTAGTCAAAATAGAGTACATGGCTTGTCTTGCTGTCAGGTACGTACTTTCACCAATTGCCTGGTGAGCAAGCTCACTTTCCAACTGTTCTCTGCTACGCTGTGCTGCCAAAACTTCTTTACGTTCTTGTTGCTTTCCATTAATCCATTTGCTTACAAGAACTACAGAACCGGCAACAAAGAGAATAATTTCAAACTTGGCCGAAAGAAAATCGAACAGATATCCAGCTATAACAGCTATACCCCATAGGAGAATAGATACTAAAGCCAAAATAGAAATCGCCAGAACAACATTCCAAATTATTCCGGAATAATTTCTATTACTAACATCCTTCCGAAAAGAGTCGATAAACTCTTTAAAGAGGTTTCTCATGCTTTAGCCACCCCCGTTCCCGTATTGACCAAAGTCACTTTGGTAGCACTCGCTGAAATAGCTAGCCTACCGTTTTTATCCGAATAGGGACGACCTTTGAACCCATCACAACGGATCATGCAGAAATTAAGGCTTTGGACCTTTTTATCAATTTCTTCCTGAGAGATGATAGATTCCGATTCTTCCACATGAATGCGTAACTTTTCGCAAGAATTGTTCAGCAACAAAATCTCGTATGTTGAACCAATTCTCTTGCCACGCTTTCCTTCGGAAAACTCCGTCCAATCTCGCACTCCTACTAAAGGCGCACTATCTGAACCGGTTACTTGTTGAAACGACAATTCAATATTAATTGCCATAAAATTTTCCCTCCAAAAATAAATTTGTTTTGGAATGAGAGGTGGCCTTCCTCTGCATTCGCTTATATTTGAGCAAAGACGTCTTTGTGATTTTCGTAGTTTGTTTCGCTGTCTTTTATTATAGAGGAGTTTGATAATAAGTTTGGGACACAAAATGCGGAAATTTTCCAAATAATTTTAAGGATGAATTTGTGCCAAAAAGAAAGTACAATTGAATTCAAGCTGTTCAGTGCTTCTGTTGATGCTTCTATTATCTCATAGTAATTGCATTCTCCAGGGGACAAGAATAGGCATAATTTATTAACAGGAGAATGATCATATGACAAAAAAAGAAAACAATATGGAATTTAACCCTGATCTGGTGCTCACTGTATTGGCAAAAAAAATGAATATTCCTATCTCATATGTTTACAAGGAGCTCTATAAACAAGGTTTCTTTCTTTCTACTGAAAGTGCAAAAAAGGCATTGCAACGAGGAATGCGCTTGGGGTTAAATATTCAACAATGCCAGGCCATTTTATCAGAGGCCGGTAGAAACTATATTAATGACATTAAATACAAGCCTACACCAGACAGGATTTCCGTATCTCCAAAAAGAACTAAAAATTACAAAATCAAGCAAACCAAGGCAGCTGAAGAGATCGAGAACGGTTTAAAGGAAGACGAAATCAAACAAGATGAATTTTTAGATTTAGCCTACTCGCTTTCACAACAACCAAATATTAATAATAATAAGATAACAACTGAGGAAATCAAACATGCGATTGATTATGGTAAAGAGCTTTTCGTTTCTTTTCTTTCTCCTCAGGCAGCTTATATTCTCTCTCAGAATACGGATGCTTTTAAATATATAATCCAAGACATGGAACTACTAGATTTTTGTGATTTTGTTATGGAATTAAATGAAAAATCAAAAAACGAATTAAGAGAAATGAATATCACTTTCTACGGTACATTTCACAGTGTCGTTACATCGCTAAATAATCAAGCATTCAAAGAATGGCTGCGCATATACGGCGGTAACTATGAAAAGACGGTTAAACAGAAAATGACTAGCTACAAAAAAGAAATTTCTAAAAAGAAACTCGATATTTCAAAATTTAATGATGAAGAAAGGAAAGATGTAGATTACATGGCAGAACAGTTCTTTGTAGAAGACTGTTGGGAATTCTTTCAAGAAAAGATGGAAGATGACTTTTCTAAGACTCCTGAAAATCCTATCGCCATGATAATTCTAACTTTCATTTTAAATGATGTTGACTTACTGCTCGGTTTTCTCTTCTGCAATTCCGAAGGTCGAGAACTTATCTTGGCAAAAGCCAAAGAACTTTCAGAACTGGAAAAAGGCACTACTCCGCAAATAGCCAATTAATGATAGATAAACAAAAAACACCCGCCGATCTTATCAATCAACGGGCATAAAAAAACTCCAGATTGCTGCCAACGCAGTAGTCTGGAGTTTTTCTTAATATATGTAAACTTTATTTATTCTTTCCACAATATTTCTGATATAACAGTTCGCTATATTCAAACACTTTGTCTTTCTCTGCTTTGGGTAAAGATGAAGAACAACGGAGTAATTTCTCCGCAGATTCATCGATAGAGAGACCTAGCAAATAGTCTGACGAAACGTGGAACAACTCACAAATCCTTCGTAATGTAGATAAACTGGGTTCGCGGATTCCAGTTTCAAAGTGGCCATAATGGCTGGCAGAAATATCTAAAATCTCGGCGACCTGCTGCTGTGTTAAGTCAGAATCTGTCCGCAAATCACGCAGAAGCTCATGAAACCTTTTTTTCATTCGCTCACCCCCCATTTTAATAATTTAAAATCATTATATAGGCGAGATAGAAATGCTCCGCCAAACTATACAATTAGGATGCTTTTTGCAACTTTACAATCCTGTTTGTAGATGATATAATAATGGAAAAATAAGGAAAGAAGTGTGGAAAATGAAAGAATGGCTTTTTCGTCCGCTGTCTGTTTTCTTGGCAGCGGCCATGGCGATCGGCATCGTGCAAACAGGTGCCCTTCCAGTTTATGCGTTGGGAGAAGAGGGAACGAACAGCGCAACGCAAACTGAAAATAGTGGATTTTATTCCCTGAAAGCGACTATTGACGATACGAGTGGACAGTGCGGAGAAAATCTTACATATGATTTTGATATAAGTAATAGTACCCTAACCATCAACGGAACAGGTGATATGTATTATTTCGGTGTTTCACCGTGGGATAATTTAAATGTCACCACTGTCAAAATAGAGGAAGGTGCAACCAGTATTGGGGTTGGCGCGTTTAGTTTTTGCCATAGCCTTACCAGCATTACCATTCCAGATAGCGTGACTGTTATTGGTTCACAGGCGTTTAGAGACTGCACCAATCTTACCAACATCGCCATTCCTTCTATGGTAACCAGCATTAATGATGAAGCGTTTTATGGGTGCGAAAATCTCACTAACATTACCATCCCTTCTAATGCGAGTAGCATTGGTAATGAGGTATTTGGAGGATGCACAAAGCTCGAAAGCATTAATGTAGATAACAGTAACGCATCTTTTATATCTTCTGATGGATTATTATTTAACCGAAATAAAACAATGTTACTAGCTTTTCCGGGAGGTAAAAAAGGAAGCTATGCGATTCCTAACAGTGTGAATGAGGTTGGTGCATATGCGTTTAGCCGTTGCGACAATCTTACCAACGTCACCATCCCAGACAGCGTAATTAGCATTGGTGAGCATGCATTTTTTGGTACAAGCTTGACCAACGTTTTGATTCCGTTCAGTGTTACCAGCATTGGTACTGGAGCGTTTGCTTCTTCTTTCGATCTTACCAGCATCGACGTGGCGCAAGACAGCAAAGATTATATATCTGCGGATGGAGTTCTATTTAATAAAGCAAAAACAGAACTACTCTGCTTTCCCGTAGGAAAGAGTTACCTCTTTGAGAATGGGAAATATACTATTCCCTCCAGTGTAACCAAAATTGGTGAAGAGGCATTTTCTCAGTGCCTCCTTGATGATGTTACCATTCCCTCTAATGTAACTGAGATTGGCAATTCAGCATTTGAGTTTACCACGAATCTTACCTCCGTAACTATTCCCAAAAGTGTGACTAACATCGGTGATAATGCGTTTTGGGATTGCAAGGAACTGACCGATGTATACTATGATGGTACTCAAGAAGATTGGAATAAAATTAGTATTGGAAAATATAATGATTCTCTTGTAGATGCAACAATGCACTATAATGGCAGCAGCAACCCACAACCTACTACAAAGTACACTGTAACCGTGGATGGCGGCACAGCAACATCGGAACAAGCAGCGAAAAATGCAACCGTGAGCATAGAAGCCGACGAGGCCCCAAACGGCCAAATCTTTGATAAGTGGACATCCAACGACGGCGTAACCTTTGCGAACGCCAACAGCGCAAGCACTACTTTCAAAATGCCCGAGAAGAACGTGACGGTTACAGCGACTTATAAAGACTTACCTGATGGCACTTATACCGTAACCGTTGTAAATGGTGGCGTGGAAGTTACCAACGGCATCGTAACCACGACAAGCGCGGCAGTAAGTGCGACTGTCAAAATCAAAGCCAATTCTGCTCCAAGCGGTAAGACATTTGACAAGTGGACATCCGCTGATGGTATCACCTTTGCAAACACAACAAAGGCCGAAACTACCTTTGAAATGCCTGAGAGGAACGTAACCGTTACTGCGAATTATAAATCTACTGGCGGCAGTTCCAGCGGAGGTGGTTCTAAGGGTGGCAGCTCTGGCAGCGGTAAAGCTCCTACTCAGCAGCCCTCCGGCTCGACCACCACAAGCACAACAGTAACAAGCGATGGTATGCAGGTAAATATTTCCGCTCCTGCTGGTACAGCAAACATCCCCGCTGATTTGAGTGCTATTATGGCGGCCAGAGCGTCGGGTCAGAATGTGAGCTTCACCGTACAGAATCCCCAGACAGCACAACCGGCTTACACATGGAGCTTCAATGGTACTCAGTTGGCACAGGCCACGCAAATTGGAAACCTAAATTTGGCGATTACTGTAGTACCAACTGCCAGTGTTCTAGAAGTTCAGAGTGCAGTAGCTGGAAATTCAGGAATTGTACTCCGATTCGCCAATAACGGACAACTTCCTGCCCCTGCAACGATTACAGTTAATGCAAAGGATCAGGGATATCAGCCTGGGCAGGTGCTATATTTCTACTATTTGAATCCCACAACGGGCAAATTAGAAATCCAGAACAACGGTCAGCCGATTATCGTGAATACGCAGGGTTATGCGGCTGTTATAGTGACGCACAATTCCGATTTTGTTCTGCTTCCTGCAAAGATTTCCAGCGCAGGTTCTCTGGCACTTGATACCCTCAGCTACACCATACCAAAGGGCAAGTCATATGAGATCGGCGCGAAACTTGTTGGCGAGGGTGCGACTTTGAAGGTCACTTCCTCGAGAAACGGAATCGCGAAGGTCGAGCAGACCAAGAGCGGCAACTACAAGGTAACCGCCTTGAAAGACGGAATTACCTATGTATCGTTCGACGTGGCTGTTGGCGGCAAGGTAGTATCTCACTCCTCCGTCAAAATTACCGTGCAAAACGGCAAAGCACAGGGCGTAAGCACCCGACGCGTACTGAATTTCTAAATTCTGAAATGGACAAACAGGCCTTCTGGTATGTGCTGGAAAGCCTGTTTGTATTCAGTAAAATATTAAATTGAGGAGAGGGAGAAATAATGAAGAAAGCAAATAAAATGCTATCTCTGTTTCTTGTGCTGGCGGTATGCATCAGTATGTTTTCAGGGATACCAGCATTTGCGGCGAACAGTGATAGTGATTTCGTAATTCAAGACGGCGTTCTAATGAAGTACAATGGGACAGCAAAAGATGTTGTAATTCCGGATGGAGTTACTGAAATAGGAAAAGAAGCTTTTACTGAAATACGGTATAATGAATACATTTCTGCTGGAGAATCCATGTATCGAGGAGATCCGATTACAAGTGTTTATATTCCAGATAGTGTTGAAAGAATCGGAGCGAATGCATTTAACACTTGCGCCGAATTAGTAAAAGTAAGATTGCCAAGCGATTCGGTTATTATAGATACCGGTGCATTTGATACATGTGTGCGCTTATCGGAAATTAATTTTCCCAAGATTTCAATGACAATCGGTGACAATGCGTTCTATTGGACTGCTCTTAAAAAAGCTGATTTCGGATCCTCTTCTGTGAGTATTGGCGCTGGCGCTTTTGGAGGTTGCAGCGACTTAACCAGTGCAAGCGGTGTTAATATAACCTCTTTAGGAGAAAAATCTTTTATAATTTGTGATTCACTTTCTAATGTTAATTTTCCTAATGTCACTTCTCTGGGAAAAGAAGCTTTTGAAGGTTGCGCCTCACTTTCCGATGTTAATTTTCCTAATGTTACCTCTTGTGGAGAAGGTGCCTTCAGCAAATGCACCGCATTAAAAAGTGTCACTTTAGAACGCGCTACTCAATATGGAGAATATGCTTTTGGGGAATGTGGGCTTCTTGATCTTTCCATTTTCCATGAACTGAAAGCCATTGGTCCGAATATGTTTGGAGATTTGAGTACAATAACAACAGGAAAACTTGCTATTCCTAATACTGTAACGAGTATTGCCGAAGGCGCTTTTACCAACAATGGCAGTATTTCGCATTTAATTATTCCACCATCCGTTAAAACGATTGGAAAAAATGCTTTTCCGACTCGAATATACAACAATTACATCCCTTACAATCCTGACCGAACAGAAGCTGAAACGACGAAGCTTTTAGCACTTAAAACAACCATTTATGGCGTAGCAGGTTCCGCAGCTCAGACCTACGCCAAACAACAGGGAAATCCTTTTGTTGCCATTAGTGCTGAACAGGCAAACGCAGGGAAAATTCCGACCGGCTCCTTCACTATTGACACAGGCATCTATACTATGGCACCGGGGAATATTTATCAAATCGGTGCTAAGGCCACAGGCATGAATGCAGTTGCCGTACAATGCTATTCTTCTGTTTCGGGCGTGGCCAGCGTGACAAAGCTTAAAAATGGCAATTATCAAATTAAAGGGATTAAGCCGGGAACCACTTATATCATGTTCGATATTATCAAAGGAAGAACAAAAGTTGGCCATATGTCTGTGCGTGTTGATGTAAAGAAAGGTGTAAAGCAAAGCGGTCAATCGAAGGTACAGACCGTGACTTGGGATTAATAATATTCTCAATCTATATCGCAAATTACTTCATACAGTTTTTTTGAGTACATTTATCGCTAATAAAATTATAATCAAACAAACCACAAGCCAAGGTTGAAATGAACGCAAGCGACCTTGACTTGTGATTTATTATTGATTATCAAACTATTAAGCGGTGAATGAAAAAATAGTAAGCACATATGCTTACAAAAAATCGTAGTTCTTCTGAAGTTCAAAAGAAGAAAGAAGTACACACATACCGTCAACAATCAGGTATGTATGCACTTCATCTATTTCCAAGAATACCTTTCCAGATTTTTAATCTTTGTTTGCTAAAGCTCACAATACATATCACCGCAATTAAGAAAGTTGAGAACCTGTCCGATAACTTCAGTCTCAAATTCTGTATCTTTCATCATGTGTTTTACAGTACACTCCCAGATTACTAAGCATTTTATTTTCTGTAACAGAAGCTCTTCTCTGACGCGGTAATCCCTTTTGACATTACTGTCAAACTTGTCGTTCCAGAAATCCAAGTTGCTCTTGGGGATGTAAGCATATTTACACCCCTGATGCCGATGCCAGTAACAGCCATTCACAAATATGGCAGTTCTGTATTTCGCAAGAAATATGTCCGGATGTCCGAACACGGAGGAAGTATTTTTCCTGTACCTCAAACCCTGAAAATAGAGCCTCTTCCTAAAGTACACTTCTGGCTTCGTATCTTTACTTTTAATCGCCGACATATTCTCGCTGCGCTTTTCTCTTGATACGATATCAGCCATTACATTTTTTCCACTTCACGGACATACTCAACGAACTTTCTGACAGTCCAGATCCTATTCTGTCGATCTTTTGGAAACGTCGAGATGTATGGCTTCGGTACAACAAGGATTACCTGCTCAGCTTGCATTTCATCCATCTGTGCGGCAGAGATTCCCTGTTGCAGGGTGCAGAGATATTTTGCCTTTCCTCTCAATCGGTCAGCTTCGTTAATAACCTGCCTCCAGCGGTCTTTGCAGGTAGTTTTTGCCGCCAGAGAGATTAGACGGTCGTTGGAAAAGTCAAAATCTCGATATGCTTCCTCCGATGGGAAAATAAAATCCGGCCTTTTATTGCCTTCTGTGACGGCCTGAGCTTTGTAACTGATGTCATTGCCATTAAAAATGGCTGCAAGATGATGTTCAAGACTTTTTCCGGCACGGCTTTTCCTCCGATTCAGTACCTGGTTTGCCATACTGATAAAATCCTCAACTGATGCGAATCCCTGCGTAATCACTTCTCCATATCGAACATGTTCTATTTCTCTGAAAAGGCGGTACTCTACTTCCGTCCAGTCAAGCAACTTGCGATCAGGATTTGTGTAAATATATTCACGATGATTATAAACCTCATCCTGAATACAGCGCGCTGCTGCTGACATTATTTCAGATGAAGGAAAGTCAACAGTCAAAGCACTTATAAATTTATTCATCGCGGCTTTCTCATGAATCTCAGCGCTTAACCGATGGACTTCAATAAGTTGATTGGTCTCGGTCGGACTGAGACCAAAGGAATCAAGAAACTGGTTAATTTCATCCTCTGTATTCAACACGAAACCCTGATAATATTCCTCGTTATCCATAACCAGAACAAACAGTGCACCAGTATATTCGGGTTTAAGATACGGAAAGCCCCTGCCAAAATTGGTTATGCGATATTCGTTCCTCGTGCCCTGACCATAATAGATAAAGCGTGTTTCTGTTTCAAAATCGCTCTGCCATCTGACTTTAACCCACTTTTCCTTGTTCTGACCTTTTTGACCAGGTTCATCAAACAGTATGGGAATCGATGGCTTGGAAATATAGATACCAGCCTGATGTGCTCCTGTCACACCTGTATCATTGGCTGAGAGAAACTTGCAAAAAACTTTTTGCCCCTGCAATGCCGCCTGTATTGCTTTCATTACATCGCTGGTCACTCATATCACTCCTGCCTTAAGCTGCTGAACTTCATGAATGTAAATATTCTCATTCTTTATCTGGCTGTCCATCTCATTAACCGTTTGAACAATCAATTTCGCCACGTTTGCCATCAAAGGAACCACAACCGAGTTGCCGAACTGTTTATATGCCTGAGTGTCGGACACGGGAATTTTGAATGTGTCTGGAAATCCCTGCAATCTGGCACATTCACGCGGGGTCAGCTTTCGTGGGTTTTTGCCAAGTTGGGCAATCAAGACTTCTGAACCGTCTTTATAATATCTTGCACTCAAAGTCCGTGAAACACCATCAAGCGGAGCCAAACCATATCCAAAACCGTTTCCAGCTGCCTTGTGCTTGGCAGCGTAGTTTTGAAGATAGGACCACAATTTATCTGAGAGCGTATACCTGTCTTCAACTTCAGCTTCAAGAATATCTCTCATTACTGGTTTGGGATGCACCGGTGTAATATCAAATTTGAAATCAATATCATTTCCATATCTGCGGCGGTCAAACCCGACAATAAGAATACGTTCTCTATGCTGTGGCACAAAGTTCTGACCGTCAAGTATTTGAGGAAAAACCTCATAATCAAGTTCCTTGAGTGATTCTTTAATAACTTCAAAAGTGCGTCCCCGATCATGACTACATAGATTCTTGACATTTTCAAGCATAAATGCCTTCGGGCGCTTTGCTTTTAAAATTCTGCACACATCAAAGAATAGCGTTCCCTGCGTTTTATCCTCAAAACCTGTGGCACGTCCAAGACTGTTCTTCTTAGATATACCAGCTATGGAAAATGGCTGACAGGGAAAACCGGCAACAAGAATATCATGGTCCGGTATATCCTCGGCATTCACTTTTGTGATGTCACCGTCAGGTTGTTCTCCAAAATTTGCAAAATAAGTCTGCTGACAATATTTGTTCCATTCATTTGAATACACGCAATGACCACCGGCGCTCTCAAACGCTATCCTCATACCACCAATACCAGCAAAAAGGTCAATAAAAGTAAATCCATCTATATCATTTTTTATTACTTGCTTTTGTCTGTTCAGCAACTGAATCACCGCGCCTGAAACACAGTCTTGTACT
Organism: Clostridium sp. MSTE9; assembly: GCF_000277625.1. NCBI lineage: Bacteria > Bacillati > Bacillota > Clostridia > Eubacteriales > Clostridiaceae > Clostridium > Clostridium sp. MSTE9. Next base: position 40,698 of record NZ_AKFU01000037.1, on the reverse strand, counting down.
GATTGTCCAGTGACTTCTGTGTACTTAGCAAGTGCCTCAAATAATGTATCTTCCAGTCGGACATGAATTTGTTTAGCCATAATGCACCTCATGGGAATTTTCTTATACCTTTTTCTTCCCGCTTAGTATAACATCGATTGGTAAACTATTCAAGCAATCTGGGAATATACAGGTATATTTTTTGTCCCGTAAAAATTGCACTTTATGGTATTAGCTTTGCTTAATCTTTTTTATACGAAAGTCCTGTTGTCAAACTAATAAAGATACGAAGGTTATGTGTAGCTAAACAGTTTAATCCAAAGACTACAAGCTAAACTCTGCTACCTCTACCTTAATCATAAAACAATTACATGTTTTTACAAAATAGTATTAATTTTATTGATATTACATATTTTTAGTAATATAATTACTTTGTTAATATAAAATTTTAAAAAATAGTCAGTTTTAAATTATAGCTATTATATAAATTTGGACCAATGGCAAGTTAGTAATGTAACATCATTTTTACATTTACAATAGTAGCATCTTATAGTGCTTCTAGGGGGCGTTAATTTGAAAAACAAAGTTGGTTATTATTTTGATCTGACAAGTGCTGAGAAAGCAAGTGTATGGGATTCAGGTTACTTTATTTTTGACACTAATGTTTTACTCAAACTTTATCTTTTAACTGATAAAGCAAGGGGGAAGATTTTTGACGCAATGAATGTATTTAATTCACGAATTTGGATGCCTCACCACATAGCTTACGAATTTGCAACGAATCGCTATCTTAAAATAAATGAATCTCGAAAGAGATATACAAATGAATTTAATAATATAGAGAATCTATTTAATGAAATGCAGACTAAGCTGAACTTGCAAAATGATAACCCAGAACTTGATAAGATACATGAAGATTTAAAGGCATGGTTAACTAATCATCAGAAAACAAATCTACCGTTTGAAAGTTATTCAAATGACCCATTAGCCGATAAAATTCTTGAGATTTTTGATGGGAAAATAGGCGATGAGTTTACAACGGAAGAACTCAGCGAGTTGAAAGTTGAAGGGGAGATGAGGTTTAAAGCAAAGATTCCGCCTGGATATAAAGACTATGATAAAATAAAGTGTAAATCAGATACAGATAAAGAACTTTACAGCGAAAACAATTTTTTGGGAGATCTAATTATTTGGAAACAGATACTTAATTTTGCATTAAGTACGAATAAAGACATTATTTTGATTACGGAAGATGAAAAAGAAGATTGGTGGTATAATGTTTCGGGCGAAAAAATAGGTGCTAGACTTGAATTGCGAAGGGAATTCACCCAAAAAACACATCAGCGTTTTTTAATATATAATATTAGTGGATTTCTACATTATTTTAATGAGTATATTGAAAAACAGCATCCTGGTATTGAACAGATCCCCGATTCGATACTGAAAGAAGTATCTGTATCAGAACAAAGAACGCTGAAAGATGATATATCTATATATCGCACACGGTATTCTCCGATTTCCACCGAACAATTTATTGGAGAATTAAATAGCGCTTTAGAATTTTTTAGCCAATTTGGTGGGTTCTTAAGCTCAAAGCATTTTGTAGAAACAATACTCGCTGAAAAAGGTTATGACATTGGCCTGTGTTGGGAAAAGGTTAAGGAGTTAGAGCGTAATAATACGATCGAACAGTATACACATGACAGTGGAGATGGAAGATACCCTCTTGGTGCAATAAGATTCCGAAAACAGTAGTGTATACATACAGTAATTATCTTTTAAAACACTAAAAAGCGCCGCTTTTCTCGGATTTTGAGGGAAACGGCGCTTTCATTTGCGTAGAAATTCAGGTATTGCAGGCTTGTCTTTTTTGTGCATAGATTGCGTTGCCCACATGGTCAGGGCCTGTTTGCCGTGTGCGCACGCCTTACAGAAAAAGTGGTCGAGGTTAAACGCGATGCGCGGCAGATACCCGGAATCCTCCAGCAGTGTGAACAGCGGGAAAAAGATCGCCATGGGCGGCAGCATGACGGAAATGACCCAGGCCAGCGTCCGGAACACGCCGTCTACGACAATTCCGCGCAGCCAATCCGGCGCCGATACCCAAAGAAAGAAATCGTTAAGCGGCTGCTCGAGGGAAAACAGTCCCTCGGAAAGCAGGGCCGACGGTACATTCGCACCGCTGATGGTGATCCAGAAGATCCCAAACAGCATCGCGATCATGATCGGGATCCCTGTCAGCTTGGAGGTCAAAATCCGATCGATCCGGCGGTCGCGTTCGGCGTATTTCTCCTCTTCAAACCGTACAGTTTCACGGCTGATCTCCTCACAGGTCTTTACGATCCTTGTAACCACCTCATCCCGGAACTCCTCCTGCGGAATCCCGGCGGCCTCCAGCTCCTGCCTGGCCTGCGCAACCTGTTGCAAAACCTCTTCCGACTCCAGCAGATCATAGCCAAGGTAGTTTTTCATGGAGCGAAGCAGGCTGTCGTCGTTGTCAAGCAGCTGCAGCGCCACCCACCGGCTGTTGACAGCTCCATGTAAGGCGTTTTCGACCACAGGCTCGATCAAAGAAACGGCGTTTTCGATCTCGTCACTGTATCGGATGCGCAGCGGATTTTTTCTTTCCTCCGTTCGCGTGAGCGCCGCTACGGTGTCCATCAGCTTGTCGAGCCCCTTGCCCGACCTCGCGCTCATGCCGACCACCGGAATCCCCAGCCGCTCAGACAGGCGGGGGAGATCAATTTTGATTTTCTTCTTCTTCGCCTCATCCATCAGGTTGACGCACAGCACAACACGATCGGTGATCTCCATGGTTTGAAGCACCAGATTCAGATTGCGCTCCAGGCAGGTGGCGTCGGCTACCACAACCACCGCGTCGGCTCCGCCGAAGCAGATAAAATCCCTCGCGACCTCCTCCTCGGCGGAATTGGCGATCAGCGAATACGTTCCGGGAATATCCACCATGATGTAATTGGTGTCGTTATGGCGGTACTGCCCCTGTGCATTGACAACCGTTTTTCCCGGCCAGTTGCCTGTATGCTGGTTCATACCGGTCAGGCCGTTGAAAACGGTGCTTTTCCCGACATTCGGATTTCCGGCCAGCGCGATGATTTGATCCTGTTCGGTCTCTTTTTCAATATGTAGACCGCAGTGATTCAGCACGCCGGCACCCGTAGATGCGTTTGTTAATCCCATACAAAAATCCTCCCAAAATAGAATCAGCGGAGCGGGAAGTCCACCGTTTCATATTCCACGGCAACCGTGCTTCCCGTTTCCCCACTTTCATTACGATACAGAAACGACAATTTTCTTCGACACGTCGGAGCGCAGCGCGATCACCGCGCCGCGGATCAGGTATGCAACCGGATTGCCGGAGGGGCTTTTATAGAGAGGCTCGATTTCGGTTCCGTTCACAACCCCGAGGTCAAGCATACGCCTTCTGGTGGTTCCGTCGGATGTCAGCATTGTGACATTTGCTTTACTGCCTACCGGCAGCTGATCCAGGGTGATCTGGTTTCGATTCATGAAAATTTCCTCCTAAAAACAGGCCTTCCAACAAGGCCTAGTCAGCGCGGGGCAAAATTGTTTCCCTGCGCTAATATATGATGCCTAAATAAATTGTGTTACGAATATAATGTAATACTAACAGGAATCCGTTGATTTTCTCCCCCGCCTTCGGCGGGGGAGAAAATCAACCTTTTTACGGATTTGTTTCCACTATGAAGTGACCAGAAAATATAGGTAAAGGTTTGATTTTATGAATAACAGCAGCAATTCAGATTTCAGAACCGTGCGGGGGTACCAACTGGCGAACCATCAGGACGGCCAGCTGACCCCGGCACTGGAGGATTACCTGGAGATGGCGTACAGGCTTCATCTGGAAAATCATTACGCCCGTGTGGGACAGCTTTCTGAACTGCTCCATGTCAAGCCGTCGTCCGCTTCTAAAATGATTTCGAAGCTGGCCGCCCTCGGCTACCTGAAATACGACCGCTACGAGGTGATTCTGCTCACGGAACAGGGCCAAACGATGGGGGAATATCTTCTGGCAAGGCACCGGACGATCGAAACCTTTTTAAAGCTGCTGGGCAGCTCAAATCCGCTGGAGGAAACCGAGCTGATCGAGCACACGCTGAGCCCCTCAACCGTTTCGGACATCGACATGCTCAACCGTTTTTTCACTGATCACCCTGATATCCTGCGGCAGTTTACGGAATTTCAGAAAACGGCGGATACACCGCCTGCCCCGGAAAACTGAAAACCAGCGTCAAAATATAAAACGGGCCTTCCGCCAAAATTGGCGGAAGGCCCGTTTTGTGAAAACATGTAATATTGTTGAGGAAAGAGCTGGGTTCAAATATTTCTTTATTTTATCATTCAATACCGAAGAATTTGCAAGGCAAAACACCCTCCCACAAGACAAAAAGGCTCGGAATACAAATTGTATTCCGAGCCTTTTCAGCGCCTTATGGCGCCATTTCATTGGAAGCAGGGTCTGGGTTTTCCCAATCTGGCCTAAGCCTGCTTTGTCTGCAGCTGCACCATGTGGTGGTAGATGCCGTTCTGCTTCATCAGCTCCGCCGGTGTCCCCTGCTCGGCCACCGTCCCTTCGGAAAGAACGACGATCTTATCCGCCCCGGCCACGGTGCGCATTCTGTGTGCGATCACGAGCACGGTCTTGTTCTTTACCAGTTCGGAAATTGCGGACTGAATCAGCGTTTCATTCTCCACGTCCAGAGAAGCCGTCGCTTCATCGAGCAGTACGATCGGGGCGTCTTTGAGCAGGGCGCGGGCGATCGAGATTCTCTGGCGTTCGCCGCCGGAAAGCGCCGTGCCGTTTTCGCCGATCATCGTCTGGTAGCCTTTCGGCATCTGCGACACAAATTCGTCGCAGCGGGCCGCCTTTGCCGCCGCGATGACCTCCTCATCGGTAGCGTTGCGCCGTCCAATGCGAATATTCTCCATCACCGTGTTGTTGAACAGGGTGACATCCTGAAATACGATAGCATACATGGAAAGGAGCGTTTCGGGGTCGACCTGCGAGACATCCTTCCCGCCGAGCGTGATTTTGCCCTGGCTGGCATCCCAAAAACGGGCCGCAAGGCGCGACACCGTGGTCTTTCCTCCGCCGGAGGGGCCAACCAGCGCGGTCACCTCTCCCTGCTTTGCGGTAAAGGAAACATCTTTGAGCACATCCTCTTCCCCATTGTAGGCAAACGCAACATGATCGAAGGTGATATCGCACCCGTCGGGGTGGAATTCTGAGGAGCCGGACTGCACCGGGTGATCCAGAATTTCATTCATGCGGGCCACATGCGTGCGCGTGGCAAGAACCGCCGCAAAGTTCTGCAGCGCGGCCTGGAAGGGATCGTACAGCCGGGAGGCCACCAGCAGGAACATAAAGAAGGTCAGCACATCGAGCGTACCGTCCACAAGGAGGACGGAGCCGGTCAGCGCGACGGTCGCGATGCCGATCTTCAGCACCAGCTGGGCCGTTACGACGAACACCGCTGTACCGAGTTCGGAAACAATGGCGCGCTTTTCCACCGCCCTGATTTTTTTGTCCAAGCCCTTCAGGTAATCCTGCTCCGCGTTATTCGATTTTAAATCGCGCACTGATTCCAGGCACTCCTGAATTCCGTCCGCGCAGGCCATTTTGGCGTCCATCTGCTTCTGGCTCAGCGCGTCCTGTACCCTGACCGAAAAAGCAACAATCAGGAACGAAACGGGGATCACCCACAGGGAGGCCAGCGCCATGCGCCAGTCAAACGCAAACAGGCTGAGAGAAACCACAACGGTGGAAACGATCGACCCGAACAGCACGGGGATATAGTGCGAGAACGAGGTTTCCAGATAGGCGCAGTCCGCCATGATGGTACTGGTCAGATCGGCCAGGTCTTTCTTGCCGAAAAAGGAAAGCGGAATCTTACGCAGCTTTTCCGCCAGAGAAATGCGGCGCACGCCGCTTTCTGTATAGGTGGCAAAAAAGGTGGCGTTGTACTGAAAATAGGTAGTGATAAAAATCAGCGCAAGGCAGACCAGAACCCCAACCACATAAAAAGTGCCGTTCGGCGCTGTACCGGTGAGCAGATCGCGAACTAGGTAATACAGCAGTCCAACCGGGAACATCAGCGCCAGATCGCGAAACACGCAGGCCACGCTGCCCTTGATCAAGTCTTTTGCGCCCTGTTCCGACAGTGCAAAGGCTCTTTGAATTTTTTTCAGCATGATACAGCCTCCTTCCCAACCTTCCATTTGACGGAGGTCTGGTAGTTGCTCCACATTTCCGTATACAGGCCGCCCTCAGCCAAAAGCTGCTGATGCGTGCCGTTCTGGAGGATCTTCCCGTCCTTTAAAACGAAAATTTCATCCGCATCCACTACCGTAGTCAGGCGGTGGGCAATCATGATCACCGTTTTTTCTTTGGAAAGCTCGGCAAACGCGGCCTGTACTCGGCTTTCGTTATCCGGATCGGCAAATGCGGTCGCTTCGTCCAGAATCACGACCGGCGAGTTTTTCAGCATTACGCGCGCAATGGCGATCCGCTGCTGCTCACCGCCGGAGAGAAACACACCCTTGGTACCGACGATCGTGTCGAGCCCGTCGGGCGTTTTTTCAATGATGTCCATGCACTGCGCCGCTTTCAGTGCTTTCATGACCTCTTCCCGGGTAGCGTCCGGCTTTGCAAGGCGAACGTTATCGAGGATGGATGCCTTCAGAAGCCGGCTGTCCTGAAAGACAAAGGACACCGTCTTCATCAGCTCTGCCTTCGGGATTTCGCGGATATCGGCTCCGCCGATGCGGATGCTGCCCTCGTTGACGTCAAAGAACCGCGCGATCAAAGCCGCGAGGGTCGATTTGCCGCCGCCGGACGGGCCGACCAGCGCAACGGTTTTCCCCTGTTCGATTTTCAGGGTGACGCCATCCACCGCTTGATGCGTTCCGTCATAGCTGAAGCGCACATTCTGAAGCTCCACGGAAGCATTCTTCGGGTGAACCGGGTGCTCCGTTTCTTCCTTCAGCGGCTGGATGTCCAAAACGCTGTCGATGCGCTCCAGAGCGTCCTTGACGATCATGGCGTTTTCGCTGGAAAACATGATCTTCGTCAGCGTGATGGAAATGACCGGGGTGATGATGATATAGAAGATCAGGTTGATCAAAAACGTATTGGTCACGCCGCCCTGCGTAAAGTACAGGCCAGCGCCGATCAAAAAGGCAAACACGCCGTTGATCGCCGTGGTGTACCCCATCATCGGCATGCGAAGCTGCTTTGTGTAAGAGATGACCCACTTGCCGTAATTGTCGATCGAGGCCTTGAAGCGCTTAAACGAAAACACCGTTTGCCCAAAGGTTTTCACCACAGGGACTCCGCGCACATATTCCACCGCTTCGTTCGACATATCGTCCAGCGCGTTCTGGTATTCCTTCATCTTCTGCTGCATCTTTTCGCCGGTCATTTTGATCATGATCAGGAAAGCGAGAATCACCGGAACAATGCTCAGCAGACCAAGCCGCCAGTCAAAGAAGAAGAGAAGCCCCAGCAGGCCGATCGGCGTGGCGATGGCGCCCGCCTTATCCGGCAGCTGATGCGCCAGATATGTTTCGGTGGCGGCGCTGGATTCGTTGATGATCTTTCTCATTTTGCCGCTGCCGAAGCCGTCCATAAACCCGAGCGGTAGCGTAACGATATGGTGCATGGCCTTACTGCGGATATTTGCTGCGATGCGAAACGCGGCAATATGGGAGCACATCAGACCGCCGACATACACAAACAGCGACAGCGCCGCAAACAGCACCGCCATCCACCCGTTGTGCGCAAGATTTTGCGCCGACGAAAAGTTCGGGGCAACCTCCAGCACCTCTTTGATGATCATCCAGATGTACACAAACGGCACCAGTGCCATCAGTGCGCTGGCCGCAGATAAAATCCATGACGCGATTGTCAGATACCGGAACCTGCCGGCATACACAAACAGCCGCGATATGCTTGACTGTTGTTTCAAATTATTTCCCTCCTTATACACTCTGCTCAACAGAACAGGCAAAGAAATCGCGCAGCCGGTTTCGGCCCTCGGCATCCATAGGATACTGAGCCTCTACACGGCCCCGCTCAATATGAACCACATAGGAGCAGCAGGTCAGAATAAACTGCGGGTCGTGCGAAACGACAAACAGCGTTTTCCCTGCGTTCCTAAGCTCATCGATGTGACTTGCCACCTCTTTCATGTGGCGCAGGTCCAGCCCGCTGGTGGGCTCGTCGAACAGGATGTACTCCCGCTGCGACGCAACCGCGCAGGCAATCGCGACCCGCTGCTTCTGCCCGCCCGAAAGAGCCATCGGGTGAATATCGCGCAGCGCATGCAGATCGAGCGCCGAAAGGATCTGCTCGGCTCGCTCCCGGTCCTCCTCCTGCATGCTGAGCAGAACCTCGTCCAGCACGCTTTCGCAGAACAGCTGATGATTGACATCCTGCATCACCATGTAGCAGTGCTTTAGCCGCTTCCCGCGCCTGAGGTGTCGTTCGCCGTCCTGAATCGCTCCGCGGCATCGCTTTTCAAGGCCGCACAGGCACCGGGAAAAGGTGGTCTTCCCCGCGCCGTTATGGCCAATCACGGCGATGCAGCTGCCCTTGGGCACAGAAAGCTGTTCTATGTTCAAAAATGGCTTTCGCCCCTCATAGGCAAAGGCCAGATCGCGGATGCAGACCATCTGCCCGTCGTTCGCCGCCCTTGTTCGGCGTTCCGCAAGGCCCTCCAGCGTAAGGGGCCTGAGCCCCAGCTCCGCCAGCTCATTGCTGCTGAGCGCGTTCAGCTCGCTGCGGCTCAGAATGCGGCGGATTCTGCCGTCCTTTAGATAAACCGCTCTGTCCGCAAGCTCGCGAAGATAGTACAGGCGATGTTCGGCAATGATAACAGTTTTTCCTTCGGCCTTCCACATTTGAAGGATACGCCGCAGATCGCTGATGGCGAACACGTCCAGGTTTGAGGAGGGCTCGTCGAGCACGATGACCTCCGGCGAGCTGACGGAAACCGACGCGCAGGCGATTTTCTGCTTCTCGCCGCCCGACAGCTCAAAGATGCTTTTGTACATCAGCTTTTGAATGCCGAAGCTTTTCACGGTCCGGTCAATGCGCCGCTCGATCTCCTCCTCCGGCATACCCATATTTTCGCAGGCAAAGGCCAGCTCGCTTTTGGTATCCACATTAAAAAACTGAGAGCGGGGATTCTGAAAGACGGAACCAACCTTTCGGGCCGTTTCATACAGAGGCTGGTTTTCCACCGCTTCCCCGTCGATGCAGACGCTGCCGCTCAGCCGACCCGCGTAAAAGTTCGGAATCAGCCCATTGATCAGCCTTGTCAGCGTACTTTTGCCGCAGCCGGATTCCCCGCAAAGTAAAATCATCTCGCCGTCGACAATCTTCAGCGAGATGTCTTTGACGCTGCTGGCGCAATCGGCATTTTCATACTGAAAAGAGACATTCTTTAACTCAATCATTGTCCATCCTCATATTTCACGCAAAAAAAGAATTCAGAATCCACATTCCGAACGCAAGCAGGCACAGGGCCAGCGCAAGCACATCCGGAAAGTGAAATCCGATTCTGCAGATATTCGTTCTTTTGACCGGCGCGCCAAGCCCCCGCGTCAGCGCAGAGGCAGACAGCTCCTCGCCGATTTTCACCGAGCAGATCATCATGGGGATGAGCCGGTATTCGAGCATGGCGGTCACCTTCCCGCCGCCGAAGCGGACGCCCCGCATGCGCATCGCGTCGTTAATAGCGGTGAACTCCTCCCCGACCGTTGGGAAAAAGCGAAAGATCACAGACATGGGAATCACGATCTGATCGGGAAGGTGCATCCGCTCCATGGCGGCGACGAATTCGCTGACTGTCGTTGTAGACATCACAAAGTATGCCATCGCGATGCTCGGCATAAAGCGGGTAACGATTCCCGTCATTGCGATCACCAGAAAATTGACAACGCCGCTGGTGACCGGGATCAGAAAAATCTGCATCAGATAGAAAACAGAAAGGTAAAGACAAAAGCGGCCCTCCATTTCATCGAAAACAGAAGGAAAAACACCGGCACGACCGAAAGGGCCAGCCGGAAATTCTCCATCTGCACCCCGCCCAGGCCCCCCAGAACAAAGACAGCCATGGTAACGAGCAGCAGCAGCTTTGTTCTGGGGTCAAGCACCAGGGCTCGTTTTCCCGTGCTGGAATTCAGCAGAAAAGCGGGCATTACGCAATCCCCGCCTTTTGAAAATGCTTTTTCAGGGCGGCTTTTCCAAGCAGTCCGCCAATCAGTCCGCTGATGAATGCAGCGATCAGCAAAACCGGGCACATCCAAGGGGGCATCAATCTGGTTAAGGCATCGATATACTCCTGGCCATACCCTTGGCGGGTAGAGAAGTATGCATCGATATTCAAAAACAGCGGGATAAAATTCCCCCAGACCCAAATGCTGAATACGCCGGAGGTCAGCACCGCCTTGGAGGCACTCCTGTAATCGCCGCTTTTGTAGATCAGCTCGGCGATCAGTCCGGAAACCGCTCCTACCAAAATAGAATAAAAGCCCATACCGGTCAGCAGCATCAAAATCCCCATAATGACGCTCATGATCCAGATCATTCCGAACTTTTTCACTTTGGTCAAAAACAGCATGAACGGGATTCCGCCGACGATCGGCACCAGCACGCAGAGCAGCGGCATGAAGATTGGTATGTACCCCAGCAGGGCCACCGCAAATACAATGACAAAGTACATGGCGGTAAAGACGCCTACGTTGATCAGGTCTTTTCCCTGAAGTCTTTTGTTTGAGATCGTACTTTGAGACATAAAGTTCCTCCTGCAAGTTAGCAAAAGCTAACATAGTCCTCGTTTTTAGGCGCCCATTGGGCGCCGTTTGATCCTCAATCTATTCTATTGTAGCGAATCAGGCTCTTTTTTGTCTACTCTGAAAGGTTCTGTTCTGCTCCATTCGGTCAAAATCTTATCTTTCAAAAGCATATTTGCTCTCTTGCGGAACGCGCGGCGGAGAAATGTTTTTTTAATGCGCCTGTTCACAGCGATAAAGTGGGGCCATTTGCCGCCGGCTGGGAAAATGGAATGATCGGCACAAAGAAAACACCTGCATTCTGCAATCTCTTCCGCCCCCATTTTTCAGGCGCTTCTGTGAAAAAAGCTCGCCCCTGCCAATCCATTTGGTTTGCAGCGCGAACAGAAATATTGCTGTATCTCTTTGTTTGTAAAGAGATACAGCCGGTAGTATAATGAATCTGCAAGTGGAAACAGCGTTGTGCAAAGGGCGGTGTGTCAGAATGAAATATGGACTTCTTCCCAGAGGGATGTGGCTGGTTTTCCAAAAATCATTCCGCAGGCAGCTCTATCTGATCACACGGGAGGACCCGCAGGCTGTGATGAAAAAAGCCCGAACTGCTTACCGAATCATTCTCTTCGATATTCCCGATTTTGATAAAGACGACCGCTTTCTTGTCAATATTCTCAGCGCTGCCATGCTGGCCGCCGTATACCTGAATTTGCAGGAAAAGCCCGAGCTTTCTGTCATGACGACGTACTACCATAAGGCCATGACGGAAAACACGGTGATGAAGCACTTTTTAAAGCACTCGGATTCCTATTCTGAAAAAGCGCAGGCAAAGCTGGCCCGGCAAGCCGCAGCCAGCCAGGCAAGAAAGAATCCGTATTCCTGGAAATTCCGGTATGAGCCTGGAACAGACCGGAACAGCTATTCCTGCTATTTCGATACCTGCGGGATCTGGCATCTGTTTCAAACGCTCGGTATCCCGGAAATCACACCCGCAATGTGCACCTATGACTATGACATGGCGGAACTGAGCGGTTCCGTCTTCACGCGGCGGAACACCTTGGCCGGCGGCGGCCCTTGCTGCGACTGCCATTATCAGAAAAAAGCCTGAAAGAAAGCTGCCATGACTTTTGGTACATCACCATTGTAAAAGCCATGCCGAAAATACACCGACCGTCTTGCCTGATGAACGCAGCCACCAGGCAGAGGCTGACGGGCACAGCGATTACAACTGGCTGGCGACCGACCAAAGTCTTGAAACAAGCAGAACCGTAATGTGCAAAAGAAAGAGGATGCCGCAGCGGCATCCTCTTTCTTTTGCATGAAGCATATCGTGATCGACTACAAGGAGAAGCCTTCTCCATTTTAAAACGGTATCAGGTTATGTATTCTCTCACTGCTCCAGCTTTCTCAGCGCCAGAACGGAATCCATCTCCGCTTCGGTTAAGGTTACGTGATGCAGCCTTTCATAGTAAGCGGAAAGCTCCGAACGAAACTCTGCTTCGCTGTACAGCTCGGGATACGCTTTCGAGATCAGCCACAGCGGCATCAGCGGAGAATCGGCGCAGGGCGTCACCCAGGAATAAGCGGTTTGTGGAATATCGTAAACGGCTTTGTTCTTCCAGGCTGTTAAAAGCGACCAGTCCTGCCCTTCGATGGTATTGTTCAGAATGGCCTGTGCCGGAGCATTATGGAAGACAAAGATCATATCGGGATTCCACTGGTAAATCTGCTCCATGCTGACCTCGGCGGTACCGCCGATCCCGGAAGCCGCATTTCGCAAACCTGCCTTTTCAAAGAAGCTTTGCGCATAGGAATCAAAAGAGCTGCTTCCCGATACAACAAGGCTTCCGCCTGCATTGCTGAAAATGCACAGGGCGCTTTTGCTTTCCCCTGTCCGCTTTTCCAGCAGTTCCTTGGATTTTTGATCCGAGGCTGTCCATTCCGACTGCAGCCCCTCGCTGCTGTCCTTCTCAAATATCTCGCGGAGCAGGTTGTCCCAGGCAATGGAAACATCCTTGGGGTCGGTCTTTCCCTTCGGGAAGAAATCGATGATCGAAAGACCGGTATTGATTAAGCCCTTTTTCTGAATTTCCCCATAATACAAAATGATGTCGGGATCAAGCTGAAGCAGCGCTTCTGCATTGACGGCAAAATTATCCCCGACGAAAGACGTATCTACCTCTTTCAATTTCGGAAACAGCTTTGCCATCACCTCCGCGTTGGAAAACGCAAATGATTTGGGGCTCAAGCCCACGATCATATTTTTATCGGGGATGACCTCCAGCAGAACGGAGGTAACCGGGGGCGTAATGATCACCACCTTCTGGATTTCCGATACAGGGGGAATTTCCACCTGATTGCCGCCCAGGTCTGTAATCAGCCTTGAGCCCTGCTTTTCCGCCGGAGCCGACATGCTGGTTTGCGAAGCGGCACTTTCTCCCGCTCCTGTGGAAATCGTGTTTTGGGCGCCGCATGCTGCGGCAGACAAAAGAAAAAACGTGGCAGCCGCCGCCAGAGTTGCTTTACGAATCATTCTGCTTCCTCCTGTTCTGTTTTTTACGCATGGTTTTCAATCAGATTGTTTGCGTGCTCCAAAAATTTCTTGACGGCTTCCAGCTCCGACTGAGACAGGCCGTCCACATATTCAAAAAGAGCCTTATCGTGCCGGTTATGATATTCCTCATGAAACAGATAGGCCTGCCGGCCCTTTTCCGTTAAAAAGAGCGGAACTCTTTTTTTGTCCGCATCGTTCTGAGTTTTCGTGACCAGCTCGCGCTCCTCCAGCTTGAGAAGCGTCTTATGAACCACCGCTCTGGTAATACCGAACCTGCGCGCAATTTCGGAACTGAATATGCCCGGATAGTCCCCAATCATCTTAATAATGTGGATTTCTCCCCGATAAAAGGTCATCTCCTCGCTGCCAAAATCCAGTACATTCGTTTTGCTGTTGGCAACCCTTTCGGTCAGGCTAATAAAGGCGTTAATCACTTCTCTTGGCAAATTGTCCATCCCTTACTTCCTCCTTTTGATAAATCTGCCCATGGAACCTCCCGGCTTTGACCTCCCGCAGCTTTGACAGGCCTGCATTCTGCAGAGCCCGCCGTACGTCTTCCCCGGACGGAGGAAGGGGCAGGCCGTTCAGGTAGCCTGAAAGCCAGCTGATCGTCCGGCGCGAACTCTGGCCCGGATCATCCGCAAACTGCCCGATCAGCAGCAGATATCCGTTTTTTAAAAGCGCCTCTGAAATTTTCAGAATAAAATCCGACAGACCATTGGTTGAGAAATCCAGTATTCCGGACGCGATCATCAGATCATACGGGCCGCCGAGTGCATCCGTGTTGAAATCGCCCTCCACAACCCGGACGCGATCCGGCGCGCCATGTTCCCGCAGAATTTTTCTGCTTACGGGAGTCACATCCGGATGCTCAAATATCACCGCGGAGCTGTGCGGAAACTGCTTTGCAAATTCCATGGCCAGCACACCCGAGCCGCCGCCCAAATCCAGAATATTTACAGAATCATCTCTGTTTGGAAAAATCCGATCCATTTCTGAAAGGAACAGGCTCACCCTGCCGGTAGCATACATTTCGGGAACTGTCACCTCGGCCAGCTTTGCGAAATCATACTTTGCCTCTCCCTTTTTCGCGCCGGTCACCAGCGCGTCCATATCCGCCAGAGAGGTCATTGACTCGCGGAAAAGCAAGGTTTCACCCAGGTAATGAGGGGATTCTTTTGTCAGATACTTCTTTGCAGCAGGCGTATTCCGATAGGCATCCCTCTCTTTCTCGATCAAATCGAGTGCGCTCAGCGCAAGCAAACAGTGCTTCAGCGCATTTTCGTCGTACCCGCTTTGAAGCGCAGCGCCGTGTGCGTCCGTCCATTCATTCAGATACGAAAAGATGTCCAGCCGGATGGCCGCGAAAAAAAGCTGCGCCCTCTGGTGTTGTTCCAACATGTTATAGTAGTCCAGATAATCCGGGATAAAACCATTCATCACAGTGATCAACTCCTATCGATCCCATCAGCGGCCCTGCTGCATCCATGCAGCAGAAAAGCCTCATCATCAAGCTGCTGATACATCGCGCTCGTACAAAGGGATTGGCTGATTTCTCAACGTCTTTCCCCCAGCAAAGCAAGCTTCATTCTTCATCTAAAGGTTAGACTAAGCTAACTAACATATGCATAGCATACAATAATTGAAATTGTATGTCAAGCATACATTTTAAAAAAATAAATGTATGGGAATCTGAATGCATACGGCAGTCTTATTGTAGTTCTCCCAAAAATTTGAAATGTACTGCTTCCCGAAAATAAAAAGAACGGCCCGAAAGCCGCTCCTAAACCATTCTATTCTATTTAATCATGAACTTCATATAGCTGATTGGCCCGATCCCAGTCAATGACATGGAACCAATTATCGATATATTGATCTCTTAAATTTAGATACTGCAGAAAATAGGCATGCTCCCAGACATCGATGACCATCAACGGGCAAAACCCTGACGATAAAGGGGAATCCTGATTGGCGGTCTGAAAAATAATAAGCCTTCCATTCCGGTCTTTTACAAGCCACATCCACCCCGAACCGAAAACAGCCATGGCCTTCTCTTTAAATAGTTCTTTGAACTTTTCATAGGACCCAAATTGGGTTTCGATCGCGTTTTTCAGCTTCCCTACCGGAACGTTTTCCGTTTTACCCGATGGCCTGAGCGATTCAAAAAAGAAATTGTGGTTCGATACCCCGCCCCCAAAATGAATCACGCTCGTTCTGATTTTTTGCGGGATCAGAAATAAATTTCTGAGCATACAATCCAGGTTTACTTTTTGCAGCTGCGGGCAGTTTTTTAACGTCGCATTTAGTTTGTCAACATATCCTTTCAAAAGTCTGTCATGATGGACCTGCATTGTTTGAGTACTGATATATGGCTCCAGAGCATCATAACTGTACGGCAATGGTTTTAACTCGAACTCATAGCATTCTTCCGACATAATTGCCCTCCTAGCAAGCGGATTTCATGATGTATAATGCTATGGTATGAATTCTGTTTTCATGTGTTACTTTGAGCAAAAATCTGCCGGCTAAGCCTATTAAAAAACAATTTTAAAAAATGTATGCAGGCCCGGAGCAACGCAACAGAAGCGACCTGTTCGCCAAACCACACTTTAACAGTTCCGATTGATTCATAAAGCCAGTTGGTCTGCACACACTAGTGCTGAGGTGATTTTTATGTCTTATGTAGATCCTAAAATCCGCGATAAATTTGAATCTCTGTCCATCGATTTGAAAAATGAAATTCTCGGCCGCGATGTGAAGCTGTATACAATGAATGACCTGATGAGGTGTTTACAGGATATTGTCGACGGTAAATAAATCCTTGCAGCCGAATATACGGCTTTGATTCCCCTATCGTTTTTATTCCTTCCATCAACTTTGTTAATTTTAATAAGCCGATCCTGAGGTGATTTTCATGAATGATCAAAACAAACCTTTAAATACCGAAGAACGGTCAAGCAACAAAGGAATCAGCGCAGACATTTCTAAGAGCAAGACCGAAAATCAGAATCAAAACCATAACACCAAAAAGGCAGCATTAGGACCGAACACAAAACGATAAGGGTGAAATCACAAATTTCAAATTATGATACGAGGAATGGGATTCTCAGCTCCTGCCATAAAGCGGGGGCTGCTTTTATTTGCCCCTGAAACAAGCACTATGAAACGCAACCTTATTGCAGCATTATTACATTTGAAACACAGCATTTTTTCAGCATGTGCCAAAAACAAATTGTTTGGTAAGCTGATTTTGCCTTTTTTATAGCATTTTCAAAAATGAGCCTTTGTATAAAACCGAAAGCAGATCAGCGTATTGCTGATCTGCTTCCATGACTATTAAGACGATTCGATTTTTTGAAGTGCTCTAAATATCCATAAAGACAAACTCACAAATCCGAACAAAATAAATTGGTCAGCACGAGCAAATGAATATTACAGGATCAGGAACCTGTTTGCAGAGTGCCTAACAAAATTGTTTGAATATTGCTTCGATCACGCTGTCATAGTCCAACGGATGCAATTCATGCCCCGCACCATGCATCGTCAGCAAAGCCGCATGCGGAATGGTTTTTGCCAGCATTTCGCCATGTACATAAGGAATAACGACGTCGTCGGTTCCATGAATCACCAGAGCCGGAACTGCGATCTCGGCAATTCTGCCAAGCTCATCCCCTGTAACTTGTGCATATGAATGATTCATACGGGAGTCGAAATGATCCGAACGCTCTACGTCCATCCGATTCATTTTGCGGATATGGTCCTCATCATGCGGACGTTTGCTCTGATTGGTAATGCGCCACTGCTGGATTGCGACTTCGACCAGTCCATCCGTATCCTTGGGCGGCTCGGATTTTGCCATCTGCTCGAAAAAAGCATTTACTTCATCGGAGGAATACGGCAGGCTTTCCGCGCCATCCGCGAAGTACATGGAGGAAAGCAACACGATCCCGGAAACCCGTTGCGGATGCCGGAGAGCAATCATCTGTGCCAGCATCCCGCTCATTGACATGCCCATGATAATGGCCTTGTCGATTTCGTAAGCATCCAAAACAGCTACTGCGTCGTCAGCCAAATCTTCAAAAGTATATCCCGGTTCACCCGGCGGATAGCAGGTAGATTTGCCTGTGTCCCGGTTATCGTAACGAATGACATAAAATCCTTTGTCCGCCAGCTTTTTGCAAAATTCAGTTTCCCACCATATCATGGAGCTTGCAGTACCCATGATGAGTAGTACCGCCGGATTGCCCGGCGATCCGAAGCTTTCCGTACAAATTATGAACGTCGTCATGAAATGATGCCATTTTCAAACGCTGTCACCCTTTCCCGCTTTGCAATGATCAATTTTAAACCATTCATCCAAATGATCTGCACCGTATCTTCGGTGTCTGATAAACCAAGTGATGAAAATCGTGCCTAACACCGGACGTTCCTGCGCTTGAAGCCCAGCCGCCCTTTGGCCGCCGCCTTTCGGATTTCCTCTGCGGCCACAGGGATATTGAATTTCGCTTTGCCCCCGAATCCTTCCACGGCTCCGATGGCGTCGGCAACAGCCAGCGCCTCCTCATGCAGCGGAAGATAGGAAACGCCTACGGTTGCAACAAAATTGTTCATGGCATATTTGGCCCGGTCAGGGCTGTCGTGAATCGTATTTTTCACCGTTTCGAGCATCGCGTTCAGCTTTTCCCTGTCGAACTCCTCATCCTTGCGGTTGCCGATCAGCCAGCAGTAGCAGCTATATCCAGCGGATACATACAATTCTTTGCCGCTTGCAATCCACCGGTCGGAAACGGCCTGCGCAATATCTGTTTCCGCAAGCGTCACCGCCACGATAAAATCAGAGATCATATAGAAATACGCGCTTTCCATCCATCGGTCAAAATCCGCTTCCGTCATGGTTTTGGGGTCGGCAATCATACCGGCCAGATACATGGCGTCATAATTGCCGGTCGCGTAAAGCTCCTCCGCAAGCGCCTGATCGATCTTGATTTTCCGGACAATCGGTTTCATCGCACCCGTCGCGACTCCGTAAAGCGGCTCGCGCGCCCCCTGCTGCAGATATACTTTCTTTGTTCGCTCCGTACCCAATGATTCCAGTTCCTGCAATATTGTCTGAACGTCCACACAAATCCTCCTTCGATCCATATAATCCTGCGATTATGATTGACACCCGATTGTCAGCCTCATTCTTTTTTATTATCCCTGTTTCTGGGCCTTGATCAGCAACATCATCGGGCGGCGCATTTCATCGGACATGCCTGGGATCTTCATGCTATCGGCGCTCGGCATCGCTTCTTCAACCACTTCCAGCCGAAATCCGGCGCTAATTAGCCCCATCAGAATCTGCGTCAGTGTATGATGCTGCTTTATGACCGTTTTTCCAAGGAAACGGGTAACTCTTTCTCCGGGATAAAAGTAATCATCCACCGGCCAATACTGCGGTTTGCCGTCTGAATCGTAAATCCAATCCTGGTTCACACCCGCCGTAAAGACGGGATGTTCGATGTTAAGGAGGAAAATACCACCCGATTTCAGCGTCGAATATATCTTTCTCAAAATAGAATCAATATCTGCAATATAATGAAGCACCAGATTGGAAACGATACAGTCGTAAGAATCGGCGGGATAATCATATTCATCCAGCCCGCAGACCCGATAGGTGATTTTTGGGTCAGCGTTTTTTTCGTTTGCCTCCTGTATCATTTTTTCGCTCAAGTCGATGCCCAGCACCTGCTTTGCACCGCATTCCACCGCATATTTACAGTGCCAGCCGTAACCGCACCCAAGATCGAGTACGCTTTTGCCGTTCAAATCCGGAAACAAGGCTTTGAATTGATACCATTCGCCTGCTCCGGATAAGCCCTGCCGGCTCCGCGACATCTTCGCGTACTGATCAAAAAAGTTCTTATCGTCGTAAATATTGTTCATATACTTACCTCAGTAAATTTTGTTTGCCTGCCTCTGTAAAGGATGGGGACTTATGCCTTAGAATTACCCTGAACCTTACCAAAATCATTGTACCACAAAAGGAGTGAAGTTTTCCATCCTAATAGAAACCCGCAGGATACACTTTTTACAGTGTTCCCCTGCGGGTTCCGCTATATGATGTAATTGCAGATGATCTCTCTTGATCAAGGTAATGGCTATTGATGGTCTATAAATAGCGAGGCCATCAAAGGTGCCGTAATACCACCTTACTGCATTTCTGCCCGTCTTTTATTTCTCAATTCTCCCACAGCAGAAATCGCCATCGAAAAGCGGTGAGATTGCCTCAATCGATGCATTCACTATTGTGCCGATTGATTGATTTCTCACGCTGTTTTCCGTTTATAAGCCAGCATGGCGAAAGCATACGCCACCACAAGGATCCCCAAACACCACACAAGAGCGCTCCAGATATCATTGCCGACGGGCTGATTAGATAATAACGCGCGGATGGCGTTGACGATGGAGGTCACCGGCTGGTGCTCCGCAAAAGCGCGGACAGGGCCCGGCATCGATTCAGTCGGCACAAACGCCGAGCTGATAAACGGCAGAAAGATCAGCGGGTAGGAAAAGGCGCTCGCGCCGTCCACCGATTTTGCAGTCAGCCCAGGAATCACCGCGATCCAGGTCAGTGCCAGTATCACAAGTACGAGGATACCGGCTACGGCCAGCCAGGACAGAACCCCCGCCGAGGAGCGGAAGCCCATAATCAGCGCCACAAGGATAATGACAACAACCGAAATTGCGTTGGATACCAGCGAGGTCAGCACATGCCCCCACAGCGCGCTTGAACGCGCAATCGGCATAGAGTGGAACCGCTCGAAGATGCCGCTCTGCATATCCGTAAACAGGCGGAAAGCCGTGTAGGCAATGCCGCTCGCGATCGCCATCAGCAGGATGCCGGGCAGCAGATAATTCACATAATTGTCTGTACCTGCTTGAATTGCGCCGCCGAGCACGTAGACGAACAGAAGCATCATTGCGATCGGAGTAAGGCAGACCGTGATAATGGTATCCATGCTGCGGGTGATGTGGCGCATGGAACGTCCCATCATCACATTCATGTCACTGAAAAAATAGTTTTTCATTCCTATGCTTCCTCCTTTTTGCCGATGATTGCAAGGAAAATCTCCTCGAGCGTCGGCTGTTTTTCCACATACTCCACCTTGGCGGGCGGGAACAGCTTTTTCAGTTCCTCCAGCGTGCCGCTTACAATAATCCTGCCCTCATGCAGAATGGCGATCCGGTCGGCAAGCTGCTCGGCCTCCTCCAGATACTGCGTGGTCAGAAAGACCGTCGTACCGCCATCGGCAAGCTCATTGACGATCTTCCAGACTTCGATGCGCGCCTCGGGGTCAAGCCCGGTGGTCGGTTCGTCGAGGAAAATAAGCTGCGGCTTTCCGATTAGGCTCATGGCGATATCGAGCCTGCGGCGCATGCCGCCCGAATAAGTAGACACCCTGCGGTCCGCGGCATCGGTCAGGCCAAAGCTCTTTAGCAAGTCATCCGCGACCTGACGGGGATTTTCAAGATGTCGCAGCCTGGCGATCATGATGAGGTTTTCCCGCCCGGTCAGGATCTCGTCCACGGCGGCAAACTGCCCGGTCAGGCTGATCGACTGCCGCACATCATCCGGCTTTGCCGCAACATCGAAGCCATTGACGACGGCGGTGCCGCCGTCTGGTTTGAGCAGCGTGGTAAGGATTTTGACGATCGTGGTCTTGCCGGCTCCGTTAGAGCCGAGCAGGGCAAAAATTGTACCCCGTTCCACCTCAAAATTCACGCCCTTCAGGACAGGGAGGTGTTTGTAGGACTTTTTCAGCCCTTTTACTTCAATTGCTTTTTCCACCCCGATCTCCCCCTTTTTTATCCATATCTTTTTTTATGGCATTGTAAACATCCCGGTTGACAGATTCCTGATAGATATCGGCGTTCGTTTTGGAATCTTGGATCAGATCGTCGCAGAAAGCCGCTACGTCGCGGCCTGTCACTTCGAGAACACCTTTCCCCAAAGCCGCTCCCTCTTCAAAAAGATCGACAATTCCCGAGAACAAGCCCGTTCCGTCGGTTATCCCATCGGCCATCTCAACAGGGCCGACCCGAAAGAGATATTTTTGAATCTCTTTATAAACGATCTGATACTCCTGCGGGAGCGATTTGACACGTGCCATGTGCGCCCGCCACTCTTTTTTGCTTTCGATGATCTCTTGTATGCTCATGGTATCCTCCTATTTGCCTAATTTTTTGGCGATGGTATGGTTGAGCTGCTCGCGCCACCTGTCGCGCATCGACTTTGCTCCTTCTTCGCCGGCCAGCGATGAACAGAAGCCTTTAATATCGTCGCCTAAGACTTCCCGGACACTCTCGCCGTTCGCCGCCCCTTCTTCAAGCAGACCGAGCGCACCGTCAAGAATCGGCATGAGGTTGCGGCCAGTAAGATCTGTGTGCGGCCAAAGATTCAAATTAATTTTTTCCCATGCTTCCTGATAATCAGCCGGCAGCTTCTTGGCCCGCAATTCAAAAGCCCGCATTTCTTTCGTCATGTCGTTTCCTGTGATCCTATCCCAAAAATTCATTATTTTTTCTCCTTCAGCTCGTTCATTCTCGATGACACAAACTCCCATTTCTCCCAAAACTTCTGCAGTTCCTCGCGCCCCGCGTCGTTGAGCGTAAAAAACTTTCGCGGCGGCCCTACGTCAGAGGCCTTTTTGCTGATCTCTACCAGCTTGTTTTTTTCAAGCCGAACCAGTATGGTATACACCGTTCCATCTACAACATCCGTAAAGCCGAGGGCATTCAGGCGCCGCGTGATTTCGTAGCCATAGGTTTCTTTGCGGCTTATTATTTCAAGGACGCAGCCCTCAAGCACACCTTTGAGCATTTCCGTTAAGTTTTCCAGTACAATCACTCCTTGCTATTCAGCAACACCGGTATTCAGTATTGCTTACTACCGCTATATAGTAACGCAGAATAGTCAATTTGTCAACAGCGGTTATTCTAAATCATAAATTTCATCTGAACCTAAACGGCAAACCGCCAGACCAGAGTGCATCGCATAACAAAAAGAGCTCTGCTGTCTCTGGTAAAAACCAGCAGGCAGCGATGCTTTGATTCGATTGACCGCACTTTTCCAGGATATCGCCGAACTTTATCATGCTTCCTTTTCTTTTTCACGAAAGTCAGGGAAGCTTTATAAAGATGTGTGCATCTTTTCAACATGTAGTTTCCAAAAAGCAACCAGGCCGCTCGCCAAAGCGGCCTGGTTTTCCGTGCATCAGTAAATATATTCATTTTGACGTTTCTTCCGGGCCGGACTGTCCAAAAAGTCATCGTTAGAGAACATGCCCAGAAGAAAGAGGAAGCAGATGAACATCTGCTTCCTCTTTCTTGCGCCGTACCGGTTACCTCGCTGGTTCCGATACTGTCCGCCTTGATCCTTCTCTGACTCCCTTTTTATGGCCCAAGCGTTGTGCGAATGCCATCATAGCCGACCGTTGTATGTTCAAAAATGGACATGGCTGCATCGAGATATTGCCCCGGCTCTTTCATGGCGGGGCTGAAATGGGTCAGCCACAACTGCTTTACTTCAGCACGTTGAGCCAGTCTGGCGCTATCCGAAAAAACCATATGCCCTTTCTCCTGCATCTTTTCGCTCATGGCCTCGTCCCCATACATCCCCTCACAGACAAATAAATCCGCACCATGGGCAAAGCTGGAAATCTCCTCAATCGGCTGGGTATCTGTGCAGTAGCAGATACTGATCGGGCGACGCTCCCCATCCAGCACCATGTAAGGTAAAATTTGATTGCCGTTGTCCAGTACAACCGGTTGACCGGCATGCAGGGTCTTGTAATAGTGCAGAGGCACGCCCAGT
Source organism: Clostridium sp. MSTE9 (assembly GCF_000277625.1). Taxonomy (NCBI): domain Bacteria; kingdom Bacillati; phylum Bacillota; class Clostridia; order Eubacteriales; family Clostridiaceae; genus Clostridium; species Clostridium sp. MSTE9. The sequence goes on along the minus strand of NZ_AKFU01000037.1, from coordinate 17,479 downwards.
TCCTTTGCCTTGTCCGGGTTAAAGATCGGCTTCCGTTTCAAAGTCAGGCGGTAACCCAGGCAAGGGATACCATGCTGCAAATGCATGGACGCAAAGTGGATACCGAACAAATCAAAGTCTCTAGTCTCTCCATCCAACTCTTTTAACACAATCGGATAGGGAAGATTCGGCGCTATGGTCATCAGCGACGCTACCACCTGTCCGAGTCCGGCAGGCCCGGCAATCGTGAGCGGCGTCTTTTTTCCATAGTTGCCCAGGGTCAGGAGCAGTCCGGGCAATCCCGCGATATGATCCGCATGAAAGTGAGTAATGAGCAGCAGCTCCAGCCGGCTTAATTTGCAGCCCGCTTTTTTCAGGGCAATCTGTGTTCCCTCACCGCAATCAATGAGGATCGCCGTACCCTGAAACTCTACCCAGCAGCTTGCCGTCCAGCGATTTTCCAGCGGGAGCATCCCACCTGTTCCGGGCAAACACACTTCTACCATGAGCTTCCATCCCCTTTCGCTTTTCTACGATTTCCCTTATCATGATCCCGGTGTGATCCATCTATTCCCCACACTCTCAGCCTGGGGCCGAGACAGCCAGCGGTTCAAGAAGAAGCATCTCACCGATTTCTGAACAGATATTTTGTTGACTCTAGTCCTGTAGATTTAGTATAGCATAAACAGCCTAAGCAGTAATTCTTATTTTTGCGCGGCATCTGATTGGATATTAAATACGAATTATGGTATAATTTCCAATATCGAAGCTGTGTTTATAAGTGGATTGTACGACATGAGCCGCCGGTACATTTCGAAATTGGGTACCATCGGACGCAGATCAGCCATTGATAGGGGGATGTGAGACACTTGTCGATCAATAAGGTAATGCGGGCGGCCCTTAAGGCAATTACGTCCTTAGAACCGGATGTGAAAAAAACATATAAAATGGAACGGCAGTTTCAAATACTTACTTCCCGATTGCGGGGAAGACCCAAGGACTACAAGATGTGGGACCATAAGGTTTTCTGCGACGGCCGCGCCATTCCCGTGCGCCTTTTTGCGCCGAGCAGAAAAAGAGCCCTCCCTCTTCTTCTCTTTTTTCACGGCGGCGGCTGGGTAACCGGAGGAATCGAAAATTATACCGGCGTTTGTGCCGATCTTGCAAAAGCGACCAACTGCACCATAGCCTCCGTGGATTACCGGCTGGCGCCGGAGCACAAATTCCCCGCCGCGGTAGAGGATTGCTACGCGGTAACGCGCGAGTTTTTTCTCGGCCGAATCCCCCGCGTGAACCCGGACAGCATCACACTCATCGGCGACAGCGCCGGGGGTAATCTTGCTGCGGCCGTTTCTTTGATGGCGCGGGACCGGGGGGAGTTTCTTCCCAAACGGCAAATCCTTCTGTATCCGTCCACGTACAATGACCACAGTGAGCGTTCTCCCTTTCCGTCTATCCGGGAGAACGGAACGGACTATCTTCTTACCTCTAGACGGATTCAAAGCTTTATCGAGCTTTATCGGAGCTCGGATGACGATCTGAACAATCCTTATTTTGCTCCGCTTCTGGCGTCGGATTTCTCGCGGCAGCCCCGCACCCTGCTGATTACGGCAGAGTATTGTCCGCTCAGAGATGAAGGGGAAGCTTATGGCGAAAAACTGCGCGCCGCCGGGAATGACGTGCAGATCATTCGCATACCGGATGCGCTTCACGCTTATATGATGCTGCCGCCGCGGTTTGAACAGGTGCAGCAAACCTATCGGATCATCAACGGTTTTTTACGAAAGGGTAATCTCCATGGCAGAACGTAAACATTGGAGCCGGCTGGACAACGCCGCCAAGATATTTCCGCCCACCAGTACAAAGCGGGATACGAAGGTATTCCGCTTTGTATGTGAGCTGACCGAACCGGTGGACGGCGGTATTTTACAGAGTGCTTTGGAAGAAACCATTCAGGAGTTCCCTTTATACCGTTCCATCCTGAAAAAAGGATTGTTCTGGTATTACCTGGAGGAAAGCAATCTCCGTCCGCAGGTCGAAAAGGAGTCGCTTCCCGCCTGCAGTCCTATCTACAATCAGGATGGGCCCGGCTTGTTATTCCGTGTCCTCTATTATAAAAAGCGAATCAATCTGGAAGTATTTCACGTTTTGGCAGATGGTACCGGCGCAATGCAGTTTTTACGCGCTCTGGTCTTTGCTTATCTGGCAAAAAAGTATCGAATTTCAGGACGGTTGGCCGATTATGACGCTTCCCGCGATCAAAAAAATCAGGATGCGTTTTACAAATATTATGATAAAACCGGAACCGTCCCGAAAATGAAACATTACCGGGCCTATCGGATTCGCGGCGAACGCCTGCCCGGCAACCGGACCGGGATTACAGAGGGATTTTTATCCGCCAAAGCAGTACTTCAAAAGGCCCATGAAAACGACGCCACACTCAGTGAATTCCTGGTTGCACTGCTGATTTGCTCCATTTACGATGGAATGGCGGTACGGGAACGAAACCGCCCTGTCATCATTAGCGTGCCGGTGGATCTTCGCCGCTTCTTTCCCGCACAGACGGCCCGAAATTTTTTTGGAGTGATCCAGGTTTCACACCATTTTCAAAAAGACGGACAGGAATTCGCTCAGGTTCTGGCAAATGTGCGCGAGTCCTTCCGGCGGCAGCTGACCCAGGAAAATCTGCACGGGATCATCAGCCGGTATTCGGTCTTTGAAAACAATCCCTTCATTAAGGCCATTCCCCTGCCGTTGAAAATTCCGATCCTGCGCATCAGCGGAATTTGGGCGGACGGCGGGGACACAGCGGCTTTCTCCAATATCGGCCGGGTCGCAGTACCCGCAGAGGCCGCAAAACACATTCAATTATTCGATGTGTTCGTCAGCACCAAGCGTCCGCAGCTCTGTCTTTGCTCTTTTGGGGATACCCTGGCTGTCAGCGTATCCTCGCAGTTGGTGGACACCGGAATTCAGCGGCATTTTTTCCGCCAGCTAACAGAGATGGGGATTTCCATACAGGTGGTTTCCAATCTGGAACAGTACAATGAAGAGGAGACGGCATATGCTGCGGTGTGAACATTGCAAATTGGATTTACCCGGAGAGCAAACTCGCTGTCCGCTCTGCCAGAACAAACCGGTCGGAACGCCGGATGGCTCCGGCAACCGGTTCCCGCGTCTGCCAAATCCCCGGCGAACCGTCAGCCGAGTGCTCATTGCATGGCTCGCATTTGGCAGTGTGTGCGCGGCGGCGATCTGTGTGATGATCAACCTGATCATGCCTGCAGGCGGATGGTGGTCGCTGTTTGTGATCGCCGGTATCGCAAGTCTGTGGATCGATGTTTCGCTCATCGTCAAAAAGCGAAAGAACCTGCCTAAGAATATCCTCTGGCAGGTGATCATTGTCACGCTCATTGCGTTTTTATGGGATTTTCTGACGGGCTTCAGCGGCTGGTCACTGAATTTTGTGTTTCCCATTCTTTGCTCCTGTGCCCTGCTCGCCATGACGATCGTTGCAAAAGCACGCAGACTCGATACACAGGATTATATTTTGTACCTTGTCATCGACTGTGTTCTGGGAATTGTCTGTTTTATCCTGATCCTGACGGGTGCGGTTCGTGTCGTCATTCCGTCAGCCATCAGTTTTGGGGCTTCCATTGTTTTTCTGGCATTCCTGCTGTTTTTCGAAGGGAAAGCGCTCTGGACTGAAATCCAGCGCAGATTCCATTTATAATCAAAAAAGCCTGCATCACGGCGAGCTTTCGCTGTGATGCAGGCTTTTTTATTTTGAGGAACAAAACATTCAGGCTTTAAAGGCCGGTCTGTGCGAGGATCGGCTCTTGTTCCAAGGCTTCCCCGTGTTTCTGCGTTTGTTCCGGCTCTCATTTTGATATTGCTTTTGAAGCATTGAAAATTCAGGGAGAGCGGACTTGGCATCCAGTACAACGGGTGCGATGGATGCTTTGGTATTGCTGATAATTCCGTGCAGCTTGCCTCGCTCTCTGGGGTAGATAAAGGTATATGCAACCCCGGTGCGATCCGCCCGGCCGGTTCGTCCGATTCGGTGCACATAGCTTTCCGCGTCACCGGGAATGTCGTAGTTTACAACCGCGTCGATTCCCCCGACGTCAATGCCGCGGGCAGCGACATCGGTCGCGACTAAAATATTTACCTTGCCATCCCGATAGCGCCGCATGACCTGATCCCGCTGCTTTTGGCGCAGGTCGCCATGAATCGCCTCTGCCGGGTACCCGGCTTCCGTCAGCTGAGACGCCAGATCGCCGGCCATCACTTTCGTTGCGACGAAAACCAAAGAAAGATCGAACTGCTTTTTTTGCAGCAGCTGCAGCAGCGCGGAAAATTTCGCGTTGCCGCGGACTTCGCAGTAAAACTGCTCCACTTTCTTTGCGCTGGCAGTATTGGGCTGAATGCAGATCTGCTTTGTATCCTGTTGATACTGTGCAGCGATCGTTTTGATTTCATCGGACAAGGTTGCGGAAAACAGCACCGTTTGCCGTTCGGTGGGAACGCACTGCAGAATGGTATGGATATCCTCTCGGAATCCCATATCCAGCATCTGATCCGCCTCATCCAGCACGATACAATTGACGCCGCTCAGCCGGGTGGTTCTGCGGCGCATATGATCCATCATGCGTCCGGGGGTAGCCACTATAATTTGCGGGCAGCGTTTTAACGCCATGATCTGACGCTGAATCGGTTCCCCGCCATACAGCGCCAGAACTCGAATCCCTTGCTTGTAGGTGGCCATCTGCTTCAGAACACCGGTTGTCTGCACTGCCAGTTCCCGCGTGGGGCAAAGAATGACAGCTTGAATCTGCCGGTCGGCAGGATTCACATTTTCCAGAATCGGAAGGCCAAACGCAGCCGTTTTTCCGGTGCCGGTAGGCGCCTGTACCAACAGATCCTGTTTTTCCAGCATAGGCCCTATGGCGACTTCTTGTACGGGGGACGGATCACAGTATCCCATTTTTACAATTCCCCGCAGCAGTTCCGGCGTAAAGCCAAATTTTTCAAAGTTTGTGATCATGAAAGCTCCATTTCATCTAATATTTCTTCGTGTCAAGAGAATCCGCCAACCCCCATTGAAATTGGCGGCCCTTGAATCCCGTTTGCGTTATACGTTCTGACGTTCACAGCACATTATTTCTGCTGCTTTTCAGACTCCGTTCCGTACTAAAAAATTACCTTGCCGCCTTCGTTCAGGCTCTTCGCGATCAGAAACGATGGAAGGAAAACGAACAGACACTTCGCCGCTGCCGCCACTATTTGTAACAGGGCCGCAGTCTTTTTCAGAATGAACCTGACGTACCGTTATTCTATCACTGGTACCTGAGTCAGTATTGCATCTGTAACGCACAAAAAAACACACGCTTTTATAACTCAATGAAACGAATCAATGACTTACAAAAACATGTGAGGCAATGCAACATTTTTGAATACTTATTTACTTTAACACACATGCCATGAAAAGTCAACTGCTGACTATAAAAATCTGATTGGCTGAAGTGCGAAAGGGATGGCGTATAAACGCTTATCAAGGTGAAGCAATCAGCAGGGCCGGCTGCTGATTTGCCGGTAATATCCCTTATAGAAGGTAAAATCGGCCCGCGATATCATTTGATTTCGCGGGCCGGATGGTGCAAGTGCTTATCAGGACAAACGCGAAAACCCGCTTACAACAGGGCTTTGGGGCGCAAACAAGCGGATATCCCATCATTTCAAATGCTTCTATTCCAAAAACAAAATATAAGTTATGTAATAGGAGGCTCCACAGAAGAATCATAGGTATATCTCAAACGATTTCGGGTGGAATCACCGTAGTTGATCGCTTCAACTGGACAGTGATGCAGACAGCGTAAGCAGATATCACATTTCGGGAGCTTCCAAAATGGTTTTCCGTCTTTCATTTCAATCGCATGAGAGGGACAGTTCTTCGCACACAGTCTGCAATGGATGCAGGAGCTGTCCACAGTGAAGGGTGATGTGATTCGAGATTTTTCGTATTGAGCGCGAGCAATGGGTACGAATTGCCGGATCAGCCAGTTGTTGTGATAGGGCTTTTGTGTCCCCTGAATGATGTTACGAAGGGTATTTTCCGCATGCATCAGCTTCCTTTTTTGAGCATCCAACGGCGGCACATCATGCAATATAGAATAGTTTGTGACCATAACCAGTGAGTAAACGGTTGGTTTCGGCAACCCTTTTTCTAAAAACAGCTTTTCTACCGAGGCATCTCCGCCACCCAGATATCCGCCGCATGTCATGATTACGACTATTTTGCCGACGTTCCTAAATTCACTTTTTCGAAGGAAGGATTCCATCCGGTTTGAGACTCCCCAAAAACAATTGAAAGTGACCAGAAACAGTGTCTCCCCATCTTCCAAGTCAAATGAGGTTGGCTCCTCGAAGTCGCAGATGTCTATGAAATCCCCATCAAATGCCTCGTGCAGCTTTAAAGCAACATGCTTGGAATTACCTGTTGAGCTATAATATAATACCATTGCAACATCACATCCTATCTATGCAGCTACTCATTGGGCCCATTTTCAAACTGTTTGTCTACGATTATTATAGCGGATTGTATCGTGTTTGCAAAGAAAAAACAGGCCGGCAAAAGGAAGTCGTTTTTGCTCTTATGGCCATTCGAAGATTAAAGTTTTCATTGGGCCGCTCAAGCTGCAGCTTCAAATCATTCATGATGATCCTCTTTTTTTCAATATTTCTTCAGTTGCAATTACGATTCCATTATAAAAATAGATTTGGTGGAAAACATAAGGATAGAGGTGATGGATATGAAAGTCAGAAATATCATGTCAAAAGAAGTTACCAAGCTGAATCCGGATGATTCCATCGAAAGAGCCGCCCAACTGATGAAGCAGCACAATATTGGCTCTATTCCTGTCTGCGATCAGGAAAAGGTAGTTGGCATTGTGACCGACAGGGATATTGCAACAAGGTCTGCTGCGAAAGGCCAGAATGTAAAGCAGCAAAAGGTCTGCGATATCATGAGCCAGAATCCTGTGGTAGGCAACCCTGAAATGGATGTACACGAGGTTGCAAAATTGATGAGCGAAAAGCAAATTCGAAGAGTGCCCATTGTAGAGAACAATACTATAGTGGGCGTAGTCGCACTGGGGGACATCTCTGTTCAACCTAATCTTCAGGACAATGCGGGCGAGGCTCTTAAAAACATTTCTCAATCCAGCGCTACCCAAATGTAAACACATCTTTCAAATTCAAACTCCCTCGGCCGGAAAGAATTCCGGCCGAGGGAGTTTGTCATTTTAAGATATAAAAACAGGGGCAGGATGGCTGTACAACCACCCTGCCCCCTGTTACGGAGAACACGCCCATAACAACGGATATACCGCGAATATAAATATATTATAAAATAATTTCCATATTTTGTAAATCCTTTTTTCTTTTACACACAAAAAAATTTATGTCAACATAATTCGACAGAATACACGTTGACATAATTTCGAAAACATAATACTCTTTAGGCATACTGATACTATTATTGAAAGATTGAATAGAGTTCTCTTTTCAAAGCAGTCAAGCTTAAAATCCTGGTAAGGGGATTCATTTCGCAAGTCTAAAAACTGAATAAATTCTCCGTATTGACAGCCATGAATCTCAAGTTGTTCCTGTACGGAGTGCTATTCATGACCAGGTCACTCCTAATAAAAAGGAACTGGTCATTTTTATTCAAATATAAAAATCAAATTAGATTGGAGGTGAGAAACATGGACTCTTTTAAACGTCAGCCCGTAACATCTTCCTCATAGAAAGGAGAATTTTTATGAAGTCAAGTTCTCATCCTATCGTGATCTGTAAAAAAATCCATAACACCGTGTTCACTAAGGATGAAGAAAAAATCAGCGAAACCAAGACAGTTCAATATTTTCTTCCCAGCTTCAGTTTAAAATCTGTGATTAAATTTCTAGAGGTATTACTGTTGATTCTTCTATTGGTCGCAATCTTTGTCGGCAAAAAAGAAGAAGTTGCTCCAATAATGAATTTCATATTGGAACAACTTCATTGAGAAAATTCGCGAAAGTACTATACACATTATCCTACCAATGTGTATAAACCATTCTTATTATTAACATAAAATTCATATATTGTCAATGGCATTCAATAAAAGATATCCCTTTTCATTGCGGTTATTTGTTCCACCTGATTGGCTCAGTATTATCTGGCAAACTGATCCATGTACTGCCTCGCTTCCTCTTCGCCGTAGGAGCCGCTCAAAACAAATGTCCCATCTGTAATCGGTTCCGTCATTTTCGCAGAGGTGATAATTCCGTCTTTTCCCCAAATAGACATTTCCTGTTCTTCTTTTACGATTTCAGAGCTGTCCGCAGCCAATCGCTTTCTGCCTTCTTCCGTAAGATGAAACGTAATATCATATCCGTTTGGGGATGGGCCTTGACTGTGCTTCGCCTCAATTCTTTCAATTAGTTCGCCAGTCAAGACAATTTCTCCGTCAGCAGCAGCGGTCTTACGAAACACAATCTCTTTTGAGATTTCTTCTTTTGTGAGCACGACGCTGAAACTTTCAGGCTCGCTGCTCAGAACCGCAGACGAAACCGGAGATTCGCCCTGAGTGCAGCCATTCACAACAAAACTGAGAAGAAAAATGGAACAAAGCAATATCAGTGATTTTTTCATCGCGGCAGATTCCCCTCTTATCCATCTCTAAATGTTGCACACCTGTTGATAGCATAATACCAAATGCCGCAAAAGTCAATGAAGCGAATCCTGCCAGCCATCAGATCAATGGAGGGGCATCAGGGCAGCATTAACAGTCTTTTGAGCAAGTAACAAATCCAACACTCAGGCAGACAATTGTAAGTCTTTGCCCCAGATACTGCTCAATAAATGCTGAAACAATCGTAAAACAATCTGCGGTAAACTATTTGCAGGTTCTAAACGAAATGGGAAGCAGTCACAAACGTGTCCAATCTCGCAGTATGCTCAATATGGGAATTATTTAACTCATGCAAAATTGCTTTTTCCGTCACTTCCGTATATATTGTGAATAGAGAAGTCCAATCATGTAAACTATCTTCATAAAATCTTAAGACTTTCATAAGGAAAACAAAAGGACTCTCTTTGGCCCTTTGCCTTATGATAAATCATAAAAGTGCAGCGGAAAAAGGAGTGATGAACCGTATGGGCGCTGATATTTTAATCGTAGACGATGAGCAGACCATAGCAGATTTGGTAGAGGTATACTTAAAAAACGAAGGGTTTACCGTGCATAAATTCTATAACGGTGAGGACGCCATCCGGAGCGTGGAATCGGAACAGATTGATCTTGCGATTCTCGACGTAATGCTGCCGGACATTGACGGATTTTCCCTCTGCCGGAAAATTCGGGAGAAACACAATTTTCCCATCATTATGCTGACAGCAAAAGAGGAAGAAGTGGATAAAATCACCGGCCTGACGCTTGGGGCAGACGATTATGTGACAAAACCGTTTCAGCCCCTGGAACTCGTTGCCCGCATCAAAGCGCAGCTTCGCCGGTTTACCCGATACAATTCCAGTGAAACGGTACCGGAAGAATCTGTTCTTTCCTTTTCCGGTCTGGTCCTGAATCAGGATACGCACGAATGCACGCTCAACGAAAAGCCGCTGTTACTGACGCCAACGGAATTTTCAATTTTGTGGGTTCTCAGTTCCAATCGTGGACATGTAGTAAGCTCAGAGGAGCTGTTCCGGCAGGTTTGGGGCGAAAAATACTACAGCAACAGCAACAACACGGTCATGGTGCATATCCGGCACCTGCGCGAGAAAATGTGTGATTCTGCGGAACATCCAAAATATATCAAAACAGTGTGGGGGGTCGGCTATAAAATTGAAAAGTAAACTGAATACTCCGGCTAAGATATTTCTGATCGTTATGGCCACCATTTTTTTGAGCTTCAGTGTATTGTATATTCTGGATACCGGGATCGCCAATCGCATGTTCAGCAATTGGATTTATAAAAGTTTTATTATTGAAGAAACACATTGGGGCGTTTCCGGCACTTTTGTCGACACACAGTTCAACTGGCTTGCTTTGAAAAAGTTTATCTATATTGCGTCCATCGCCGTAGTCTCAGCGATCGTTTTGTTAAGCTGTCTGATCTATTACGGTTCCGGAAAGAAAAAATCCAGACAAATCATGAACCAAATTTCGAACGCCATGAGACAGGTTCTGATCTCGGATCAAACTCTGCCTGTTTTGCCGCGGGAATACGATGAATTTAAAATTCAACTGATGCAGTTGAAAGAAATGGAACGGCACAGCCGCCAGCTAGCGCAGGCCGAAATGCAGCGAAAAAACGATCTGATCACGTATCTTGCGCACGACTTGAAAACGCCGCTGGCTTCTGTGATTGGGTACCTTTGTCTTTTGAATGAAGCGCCGGATATGCCGGAAACACAGAAAGAAAAGTACACGGGCATCGCGCTGCAAAAAACATACCGGCTGGAAGAATTGATCAATGAGTTTTTCGATATCACCCGCTTCAATTTACAGTCTCTTGTCCTGAATAAAAGCAAAATCGATCTTTCTTTGATGCTGCGGCAGATGGCGGACGAATTTTATCCTATGCTGATCCCCAAAGGGATGGAAGCGGTTGTCCATGTTCCGGAAAATCTGATTCTGACCGGGGATGCGGATAAGCTGGCCCGCGTCTTCAACAACATTCTGAAAAACGCGATTGCCTACAGCTACGAAAACAGCGTGATTGACATTTCGGCAATGCAGCAAAACCAAAATGTCGTGATCACCTTCACGGATCACGGCGAACCGATTCCCCCGCAAAAACTGAATACTATTTTTGAAAAATTCTATCGCCTGGATACCTCCCGTTCTTCCAACACCGGAGGTGCGGGTCTCGGCCTCGCCATTGCAAAAGAAATCGTAACGGCCCACGGCGGAACGATCACGGCAGAGAGCGACGCGGAGCGCACGGTATTTACGGTAAAAATCCCATCATAAGAGAATCTTAAGAGATTCATAAGATAGAATTCCAACATGGCAGCCGAATTTATAGTTGAATAGAAGTAATAAAAAACCAAGGAGCTGTTTTACCGTTGCATTCCAGAAAGAAAAAATCCGGTTGCCTGTTCGTTGTTTTTGTTTTCATTGTTTCCGTCCTGGCATTTCAATTCGGACCGTCCGTTATGAGCGATATCATCAAAAAGAGTGTTCGCTCTGCCGCTTCCGGCCCGTCCCTTACTTTGATCCCCGAAAATTCCGATACGCCTGTCTCTATTGATACAGAGGATCTGCACAGCGCTTATGCGATTCTTGTCCGGCTGAGCGACAAAACCGTGCTGATGCAGAAGCAGGGTAACGAAAGGATTTATCCCGCTTCGCTGACGAAAATGATGACGGCTGTTGTGGCCATTGAAAATATTCCGGATCTACAGAAAAAGATCGAACTCTCTTCTTCCATTTTTCAGCCGCTTTATAAAGCCGATGCCTCTATGGCGGGGTTTCTGCCCGGAGAAAAAGTCCCGGCCATTGATCTTCTGTACGGCGCTCTGCTGCCGAGCGGAGCGGAATGCTGCATCGGACTTGCAGATGAAATCTCTGGCTCAGAAGAAAACTTTGTAAAAAAGATGAATCAAAAAGCGGACCAGCTCGGCATGAGCGACACCCATTTCACCAACTCGACCGGACTGCAAAACGAAAATCACTACTCAACCGTGAAAGATTTATCGCTTCTTCTCGATTACGCACTCCAAAATCAAACGTTCCGGGAAATCTTCACTTCCTCCCGCCATTCAACAGCGGCCACCAATAAACACCCGGATGGCATTACCTTTACCAGCACGTTATCTCAAAACCTGAAGGATCAGACGCTTCCGGGCGGAGAGATTCTCGGCGGGAAAACCGGGTTTACCGATGAAGCCGGGCTTTGCCTCGCCAGTCTTGCTCAAATAGGCGGGAAGGAATACATCCTCGTAACTGCCGGAGCAGAGGGAGACCATAAAACCGAACCGTACGACATTGATGACGCACGTGAAGTATATCAAAGGCTGAATTAAACGGTTTCGCTGTCTTTGAAATTGATTACAAAAGGAAGATCAAAAATTGCCCTTATTGCTGATAAAACAACTCATGATCTGCTTTGTCTATGCCCTCCCGTTTCTGCTCTTATTTGAGATTCCGCTCCTGATTCACCGTAGAAAAGCCGAAGGAAAAATCCCCTATCGGCATTTTGCTCTCAATTTGATTTTTGTTTGGTCTCTGGCGATCATGCTGTATTTGACGGGTATCCATTCCGTTTTTTCTTTTTCCAGTGATGCCATTCTCACCTGGCAGGGACTGCACATCCCGGCAAGTGAAGTCAATCTGACCCTATTTCATTCTCTCGCGATAAACTCTCGCCAATATCTGGAAAACATATTGCTTTTCATTCCTTTCGGATTTTTTCTGCCTCTGCTGTGGGAACAGTATCGTCCGTTGTGGAAAACCGTATCTTGCGGATTTTTGCTTTCTTTGGCAATTGAATTCAGCCAACTGTTTAATCACAGGATTTCAGATATTGACGATCTGCTGACGAATACGCTCGGAGCGTTTGCCGGATGGCTGCTTTGGCTGCTGCTGCAAAAAAGCCTTTCCGCAATTCGAGGAGAGGCTACGATTTCAAAAGAAGATCAAAAAGAGACTTTTCTATTACGCCATGAAGCCTTGCTTGATATGGCTGCCGCATTTATGGGGATGTTTTTCCTGTATCCATTTCGCTGACAGAGCCTTTTCCAAAAATCCCGCCCATTTAAAATGGGCGGGATTTTTTCATCTCAGAAACAATAAAAAATGGATTTTAGGATTCATCCACAGTCTCCAAATGCCAACCGAAATCGCCGTGATAGATCATCTGACGTGTCATTCCTCCGTCTATGCAAATATTCTCACCAGTAATAAAGCCGGATTGTTCCGAACAAAGATACAGCACCATATTGGCAATATCCAAAGGGGTTCCAACTCGGCCGGCAGGATGCTGATTTGCATCGGCCCCGCGGTAATGATTGTTTTTTGTATCGATCCATCCGGGAGAAATGGAATTGACCCTGACCTTACCGGCAAGACTGACAGCCAGCGCATGGGTAAGGGCAGAAATTCCTCCCTTGGCAGCGGAATAGCTTTCTGTGAACGGCTGGCTCATACGGTCACGGCTGGAAGAGATGTTAACAATGCTTGCCCCCGGTGCAAAATGCTTCAGAAACAACTGGGTCAGCATGAAAGGGGCGGTGACCCCCACACGAAGCGCATCATTAAACTCGTCATAGCTGCAATTATTGATCCCTTTCATTAGCGGCAGGGCATTATTGATGAGATAGTCAACATGCCCGTATTGTTTGATCACCGTATCAGCAAAGTGCCTTAAGGTCTGTTCGTCACCGATGTCGCCCACAAAATAGGGATTGTCCCTTATGTCGATGACGCAGACCTTTGTGCCGCGCTTTTCGAACTCTTCACAGATGCATTTTCCAATGCCGCTTGCACCGCCGGTAACAACGGCGATCTTATCCTGAAACATAGAGATCTCCTTACCTGCCGAAAAAATGATGTGAGAAAGTTTTTGCATCATCAACAGAATGGGAGACAAAAGTCAATAGGAACGTTTATATCCCTGAACAGTCATCGAATTACGCTTTAATCGCCCATCTCAATTTTGCTGAGCGGGCACGGCTATTCCTATTGCATTCTTCTGCTGATGGCCGGATCACCTCAGTTGAAATCTCACTGTAAACGCCTTCCCGCAGCAATGCTTTAAAAGACTTTTTGACGAGTCTGTCTTCCCCCGAATGGAAAGACAGGATGGCGACACGCCCGCCTTTTGCAAGGACGTTAGGAAGTTTTTCTAAAAATTCATATAATACCTCAAATTCACTATTCACATCGATCCGCAATGCCTGGAAGGTTCTTTGGCATGATTTCCGAGTTAATTCTTTGCGTTGATCTTTCGCAATAAATTTGAGCGCATCTTCAATAATCTGCCGGAGCTGAGTTGTCGTGGAAATTTCAGCCCCCTTTTTCATTTGAGAAATAATCGCTCTGGAGATCTGTGCGGCATAGGGTTCATCCGAATTCTCGATCAACATCCCTTCTATTTCTTCCTGCGTCATCTCTTTTAAGCGCTCCGCACCGGATATTCCCTTTTCAGGATTCAATCGCAAATCCAACGGCCCGTCTTTTTTATAGGAAAACCCTCTGTCCGGATTATCTATCTGCATAGAGGACAGACCCAAATCCGCCAACACAAAATCAAACGGGCCTGCCTCAGCGGCAACCTGATCGATATTGGCAAAGTTCAGCAGCTTGGTAGTTAACAGATTTGGACCATAACCCAAACGCTGTAATCGTTCTGTCGTCTTGGATAATTCAATCGGGTCTACATCAAGGGAATACAAATGCCCCTTTGATTCCAAACATTTTAGCATTTCTAATGTGTGGCCACCATACCCCAGGGTTGCATCCAACCCAATTTGTCCGGGTCTGATTTGCAAAAAATCCAATATTTCTTTCACACATATGGATATATGCATACCGGCAGGGGTGTTGCCCTTTTGAAGAATCTTCGCTACCGTATCTGCGTATTTTTCCGGTTGAAGTTCTTTATATTTTTCTTTAAAGTTTCTTGGATGAGTCCCTTTATATCGAACACGTCGTTGATGCTTTTGTTCTGGATAATCCATTGGATTCCTCTCCATCTCTTTCCTGTTATCTTTATCTTCATTACGGATGATTTCAAAATCAATAGCCGTGTGTAGTACCGTTCTGTTATGAGGCGCTTGTCCTGATTATAAACACAATTTGCAATCCATACTCGTCTGTCAAATACAAATTGCTGGACTGCGTGTTATATTTATTCGAGAGACAGTTCCTTTTCATTCAGAAACGCATACCGGCTTGTATCTGCCGTATGAGTTCCAAGCCGAGTTGTTTTAGCGGGCCATATTTTTAAATACCGCCGATCAATTCTTCGATATGGTCTGCGGCATATTGCTGGGCTTGTTGATGATATAAATTTTGCCTGTAAGCGTTCCCAGCGGAATTGGTTCTTTCCACAGTGGCAATTCCATGTTCTTTTCCAAGTTCCGTTGCAACCCGGTTACCTTTTCCTTCCACGTTTTCTGGCTGCAGCAAGCCCTTTTTCATGAAGAAGTTTGTCAGCTTAATTGCACTGAGCTTGTAATCCCCCTTTTGCAATAGCAGAGAATTCAGCATGTCAGTCAGAATCGAAACCGGAACAGCTTCCGCAGACGGAACAAACGACCGTTTTACATATTCACATATCTCCCCAATGGATGGTGCGGAATCCATCGAAACGGGTTGCCCCACATTGGCCGTCACGGCGCTATTCTGTGATATAATCTTTAAAAACCGTTCGCCGTAGCGCTGGAATTTCACTTCACCCACGCCGGAAACCGCCAACATATCGTCTTTATTCACCGGCTTTTTTCTGCACATATCAAGCAGTGTTGCATCCGAAAAAACCACAAATGCCGGCACCCTGTTTTCTTCCGCAATTTGAAACCGCAGACCTTTCAGCTCTGCAAACAGATGCTGGTCGATCTCCCCGACATACTTGCTGGATTTCGAATTACCAGATTTCATTTCTTTCTGTGCGCGCTCAGATTCTCTCATAACTTTCATAAGCATCGGTTGATCAGAATTTAAAAGCGTTTTGTATTTCGCTCCCAGTTTCACGACCGGAAATTCAGTATTCGTAAGGACAATATATTCATTGATGACCAGATAATTGATCATTTCGCGGATACGGCTTTGCGGAACCTCTTTCATAATACCGTAAGTCGACAGTTGATCTAAATGAAGATTTTGTATTTTCTCACTGCAGCTGCCACGTAAGGTATCAATCAACATCTGGACGCCATATCTTTCACGCATCCGATAGATACAGGAGATGATCTTTTTGCTGTAATCCAATATATCGACCGTTTCAAAATTCTGCTTACAGTTGCTGCAGTTCCCACAATAATTGCCCGATCGATCCCCGAAATATCGCAAAATATATGACCTCAGACAATCCATTGTGTGGCAATAATAGGTCATTTGCTTCAGCCGTTCCCGCTCTTTTTCTTTTACGAGCTCCAGGGTTTCAGAATCCAATTCATTTTGTTCGCTGGTGTGATCGATTAAAAATTGATTCGTGATCACATCCTGTCCGCCATAGAGCAAAATGCAATCTGCATTTGTGCCGTCGCGTCCCGCTCTTCCTGCTTCCTGATAGTAGCTCTCGATATTTTTGGGCATATTGTAATGGATCACGAAATTCACATTACTTTTATCAATCCCCATACCAAATGCATTTGTTGCGACCATAATCGTTTTTCTGTCGTACAAAAAATCATCCTGGTTGGCTGCACGCTCGGACTCCGATAACCCGGCGTGATAGCGTGTGGCGTTATAATGATCGTTCTGCAGGTCGCCGCATACCTGTTCCACCGTTTTTCTGGTAGCGCAATAGATAATGCCGCTTTTATCCGGGTTATTTTTAAGAAAATGGATAACGGCTTGATATTTGTCTTTTGGCTTTTGCACTTCAAAATACAAATTTTCTCTGTCAAACCCGGTTGCCGCGATAAAAGGCTGTTTCAGTCTTAATATTTTGATGATATCGTCTTTTACCTCACGGGTAGCCGTCGCTGTGAATGCGGATATTACCGGCCTTTTTGGCAGTTTGTCAATAAATTCGGTGATCTTTAAGTAGCTGGGCCGAAAGTCCTGGCCCCATTGAGATACACAGTGTGCCTCGTCAACCGTAACCATAGCAATATTAGCCGATCTTGCAAATGAAACAAATTCATCCACATCCAACCGTTCGGGCGCGACATAGATGATTTTATATTTCCCGTTCCGGGCATTTTCAATGGCTTTCTGCGTTTGATTTGCACTCAGTGATGAGTTGATATATGCAGCCGGAATTCCATTTGCAATCAAAGACTGCACCTGGTCTTTCATCAGTGAGATCAGGGGGGAAACGACAATCGTAATACCATCATAAAGCATTGCCGGGATTTGAAAACAAATGGATTTTCCGGCGCCGGTCGGCATAATCCCTAAAACGTCATCCCCGTCAACGATGTGATCAATTAATGCTTCCTGCCCTTCCCGAAAGGCTATGTATCCGAAATATTGCTTTAGAGCCTATCCATAAATTAGATATGGACTCGAATCAATTTACGCCAGACAATAATTGCACAGGCAAAATGCAGAAGACCAAGGTAGTTTGCAGCTTTCTTTTCAAAACGAACCAGCAATTTGCGGAAACGGTTGAAGAACGAATGCGTAACCTCTACTACCCAGCGCCGGGCTTTAAAATCGGGATTCCGCAAGAGCTCCTGTTTTTCCTCAGATCGGGGACGGATATGCGCGATATAGCCTCTTTTTTCAACCTTGTCTTTTGAGCCGGTATACCCGGCATCCAGGCACAGGTTTTGAGTAAAT
>NZ_AKFU01000036.1:0-24808 GCF_000277625.1 Clostridium sp. MSTE9 | reverse complement strand
CCGTTTTGATTCGCCGCGAACCGGACGATCCCATCCAAAGCAGGCGCCCCGGCAGAGGGGGAGCGCCCTGTACCGGTAACACAAGACAATGAAATAGCGAGGGAGCCCGTGTTTCGGGTTGAGAGGAAGCTTTTGAGCTTCGACCGCCAATATTGGGTTGGCGCCGTACCGGCTTGCTGTTTCTTTGTCTTTTTTTGCGCCCTGACGGGCCGGCTTACCGCTCCGATCAACAATATGGTTTCATCCAATCCACTTTGAAATGGCCTGATATAAGTACAATGATTTCTTCCCCTGCCTGCGGCGGGGAAGAAATCCTCAGCTTTTTCAAGTGGCACAACTCTATTTGTTGAGGAGAATGATGTTATGAAAGAAAGTCCGCGTTTTTTAAAGCTTGTCATGCTTGCAATGATGGTAGCGATCGGGGTGGTGATCTCCCCCATTCTGCGCATTGAGGGGATGTGCCCCATGGCGCACCTGATCAACATTGTGTGCGCTGTTTTTCTGGGGCCGGGTTACGCTTTTGCGTGCGCCTTTACCATCGGGATTCTGCGCATGACACTCATGGGCATTCCCCCGCTGGCACTCACCGGCGCTATTTTCGGGGCCGCTCTTTCGGGGATTTTGTATCGCCTTTCGGGCGGCAAGCTGATTTTTGCCGTGATCGGTGAAATCATCGGCACCGGCATCATCGGCGCGCTGGTTTCTTACCCGGTGATGACGCTGTTGGTCGGCAAGCAGGGCATCGGCTGGGCATTTTACATCCCGTTGTTCCTGGGGGGAACGCTGATCGGAGGCAGTATTGCATTCGTCTTTTTGAGCGCGCTGGCCAAGACGGGAATGCTCACTTCCATTCAAAAGCAATTGGGGGCGAAGGTGTATGACAAATCCCATAAAAGCAACATCCACAATGTCTGAGCTGCTGCAGATTCGGCACCGTGTGCAGCGTGAGAAGCCGCTGATCCACTGCATCACGAACCCGATCTCGATGAGAGACTGTGCCAACACCCTGCTGGCGGTTTCGGCCCGGCCGATCATGGCGGAATACCCGCCGGAGGCCGCGCAGATCACCGCACAGGCGCGGGCGCTCGCCGTCAATTTGGGGAATATCAGTGCTTCGCGCATGGAGGCCATGATGATTTCGGGCAGAACGGCTCTGGAAAAAAACATCCCCTGCGTCATCGACGCGGTGGGTGTCGCCTGCAGCAGCCCCCGGCTATCCTTTGCCCGCGATTTCATCCGGGAGTGCCGCCCCTGCGTGATCAAAGGCAACAACTCGGAGCTGCGGGCGCTGGCGGGTCTACCCAGCCACGCCCAGGGCGTCGATGCGGGGGAACAGGACCGCGTGACCGAAGACTCATTGGACGAACACATCGCCATGCTGGCGCAGCTTGCCCTTGATACCGGCGCGGTGATCGCCTGCACCGGCGCGATCGACCTGGTGACCGATGGCCGCAGGGCTTATATACTTAGAAACGGCTGCGAAACGATGTCGCTGCTCACCGGCACCGGCTGCATGCTTGGCGCTCTCACTGCCGGCTTTTTGGCCGGCGGAGAACCGCTGAATGCCGCGCTGCTGGCAGTCTCTTATTTTGGAGTGTGCGGCGGGCTGGCACAAAAGGAGTATCAAGGCCCGTCGAGCTTTTTTCTGCGCCTGATGGATCTGCTGCATGTGGTCACCGACCGGCAGCTCGAAGAAACCGTGAACTGCACTGTTTACAACGGGAGGATGGAACATGCTTGACCTGACACTTTATTTGGTAACCGACAGCACCGGTCTGGAAGAACCGATATTCCTCGAGAAGATAGAGCAGGCCTGCCGGGGCGGGATTACCCTGTTGCAGCTTCGGGAGAAAGAGAAATCCGGGCGTGAGTATTTCGAGCTGGCGCGAAAGGTCAAAAGCATCAGTGACCGGTACCATATTCCCCTGATCATCGACGACCGGGCGGATGTTGCCGCCGCGGTAGACGCAGCAGGAGTACACGTGGGGCAAAGCGACCTACCCGTTTTTGCAGCCCGCGCTTTGCTTGGCCCGGATAAAATTGTAGGAGCCACCGCCAAAACGGTGGAGCAGGCGCAAAAGGCCGCCCGGGAGGGTGCGGATTACCTTGGCGTCGGCGCGATTTACCCGACCACCACAAAGGTAAAAACGGTTTTGACCTCGGTTTCCACCTTAGGCGAGATTTGCCGCAGCGTTTCCATTCCCGTGGCGGCGATCGGCGGCCTGAATGAAGGGAACTGCGATATTCTGCGGGGCGTTCCGATCGCGGGCATCTCCGTCGTTTCCGCTGTGATGAAAGCCGCCGACCCCTGCCGGGCGGCGGCAGAGCTGAGAGCAAAAGTAACGGGGCTTTTGGCCTCCCAAAGCTGACGCCGATTTTTTCCCATCTGTCTATATCAGCGTAATTATACATTCAGTAATAAAACAGGCGCGTTTTCCAAAAGGAAAACGCGCCTGTTTTTACGATGCGTAATGATGATTTGTTATTCTTTGCTCCGCAGCGCCATCGCCACCCAGCCTTTTTCCTCGCGGCGCTGAAGAATCTCGAACTCCTTCTCCACGGCTGAAAGCACGTCCTGCTCGCGCGTATCGATGATCCCGCTGACGAGATACACTGCGCCGGGCTTTAAGAACTGCCGGATGTCGCTGGTCAGCAGGATGATCACATCCGCCACAATGTTCGCGGCGACCACATCGAACGTGCCATGCACCTTATCCGTCAGGTTGCCGTGAATCCCGGTAAAGCGGTCAGACAAACCATTGATGCGCGCGTTTTCCACCGCAGTGCGAACGCCCGCCTCGTCAATATCCACACCGACTGCGCGCTGTGCGCCGAGCAGCAGCGCAGCGATGGACAGAATCCCGCTTCCGCAGCCGACGTCGAGCATCTCGCAGCCCGGCGTTACATAGTCCTCCAGCAGCTCCATGCACAGGCGGGTCGTTTCGTGCGTACCGGTTCCGAACGCCACACCCGGCTCCAGATGCAGCACGGCGCGGTCGCCCGCATCGTATTCCTCCTCCCACGTGGGGCGGATCAACAGGCGATTGCCCACCGGCATCGGCTTAAAATATTTTTTCCAATTGTTGATCCAGTCCTCCTCCAGGCAGGCACTGGTATCAATGGTAAAGGGAATCCCTTCCGCGCGGTAGCGCTCGCTCAAAAACGCGACCGCCTCCGACGGATTTTCCTTCGGGTCGATATACACGTGCACCAGCGCCTTGGTGCGGTCTTTTTTCAGCAGGTCTTCATCGATCAAATCGATGTGGGCGATCTCCCAGGCCTCCTGCTCCAGATTCGAGTAATCC
Source organism: Clostridium sp. MSTE9 (assembly GCF_000277625.1). Classification (NCBI taxonomy): domain Bacteria; kingdom Bacillati; phylum Bacillota; class Clostridia; order Eubacteriales; family Clostridiaceae; genus Clostridium; species Clostridium sp. MSTE9. The sequence goes on along the minus strand of NZ_AKFU01000036.1, from coordinate 21,503 downwards.
TCAATATAAATACCGTAGGGCACCACCATCTGGGCAATGTCCCCGGCCAAATCCACCGATTCGGCCGGCACGGTGATTGTCACTTCTGTCCATTCCATCTTCTTTTGGCTCCCCTTTCTGTTCTGCTCCTTATTGTACACGATTGCGCAGAAATTGTATAGTGACACCACTTGAAAAAAGCGATTCGGTTCTTCCCCTGCGTTCGGCAAGGGAAGAACCTGCTGTTTGTATTTGTATCGCAGTCATCCCGAAAGTAAACTGCCTATACATATTTTTCCCTGGCGGACGAATACATTTGACCATACGCCCAAGGAATGATTTGGAACAGGAATGGTGCTTTGCCTTATGAATAAACGCATTTTTCTCATCAATACATTGATTCTGACCGCCGGATCGCTTTTTATGCGGATGCTGAACATCGGCTACCGCGTATTTATCTCGGATCACATCGGCGCGGCCGGGCTGGGCCTTTACCAGCTGATTTTCTCCGTCTTCATCCTGGCGATCACCATCTCCACCTCGGGAATCAGTCTGGCCGTTACCCGGCTGGTGGCAGAAGCCATGGCCAAGGACGACCCGGGCTACGCCAAGGGCGCGGTACGAAAGGGAATCGCCTGTTCACTCACCCTGAGCCTCATCGCCATGACGGTGCTGTACCTTCTCGCCCAGCCGATCGCAGATGTGCTGCTGAATGAGCCCTCCGCTGCCCGACCGCTGCAAATGCTCGCGCCGGGGCTCCCCTTTATGGCGATTTCGGCCAGCCTGCGCGGCTATTTTATCGCGATGCGCAAGGCCCTGCGTCCTGCCACGGCAGAAATACTGGAGCAGCTCGCAACCATCGGCATCGCAGTAGGGCTGTTTGCCCTGCTGGCCCCGCAGACGCTGGAGGGTGCGTGCCTGGTTCTGATGCTTGGTTCCACCGCCGGAGAAATGGTATCCTGCCTTTATAACGGGATTCTGTACCTGTGGGATGTGCGCCGCCTGCACGGCCACCGTGCGCGCGGGAAAGGGGCGCTGTGGGGCATTCTGCGCATTGCCCTGCCCTCGATGACCGGCTACACCGCCCGCAATATTTTAAGCGCTGTGGAAAATCTGCTGATCCCCACAGGCCTGCGCAAGAACGGCTCAAACGCGGTCAGCGCCATGGCGCAGTACGGCGTGATTCAGGGAATGGTAATGCCGGTGCTGTATTTTCCGGCGGCGCTGCTCTCTGCACTGGCGGCGCTTTTGGTACCCGAAATGGCGGAGGCAAACGCCGCGGGGAAAAGCCGCGCCATCGCCCGTGCCACGGGGCGCGCGATGCAGATGACCCTGCTGTTTTCCTTTTTGATCATGGGGATTTTTCTCGGTTTTTCCCGGGACATTGGTCTGACTTTTTACAAAAATGAGCAGACGGGCATTCTGCTGCGCATTCTTGCGCCGCTGGTTCCCCTGATGTACCTGGACGGCATTGTAGACAGCATCCTCAAGGGGCTCGACCAGCAGATGAGCTCGCTCAAATACAATCTCTCCGATTCCGCACTGCGCGTGGTGCTGATCTATTCGCTGATTCCCGTTTGGGGCCTGAAGGGTTATATCGTAGTCGTGTTTTTCAGCACGATTTTCAACGCCAGCCTGAGCATCCACCGCCTGATCAAGGTGGCGCGGGTGCCGATTCAGATGGTCGACTGGGTGGTAAAGCCCCTTTTGTGCATGGCGCTTTCTGTTTCGCTCGTTACCCTTTTGCTGCGATTTTCTCCTTTTTCTTTCTTTCTGCCATACCAGTGCGTGATTCTGCAGGTATGCGTGACTCCGCCGCTCTACGCCGGTTTTCTGTTTTTGTGCGGCAGCCTCGGCCGCGAGGACATCCGCTGGATTCACTCCTTAACCGGCCACCGCCCGACAGCGGCCCCGGCAAGAGCAAATGCAGATTGACAAATTCTGCGCAACTCCCTAAACTGAAAGATAGAAATTTTGTTTCTGCGCATGTTGAAGAACATGCAGATCATCAAAGCCCGCGCAGGACAAAGCGGCAAGCGCTGCAAAAGGGGAAGCATTCTTTGGGATGTGACCCCAATTTGCGGCGCGGCTGCCCTGCGGGCACACAGAAGCACAGCAGGGAATATCAGCGGTTTTGCGGCTGTGCGGCGCTATGACGGTCTAAGAAACTTCATTTTTTCATTTCAGCAGAAAGAGGATTTTCTATGCAGACCTTTGTCAAACTGACATTATTTTTCTCCGTATACAGCATGATCGGCTGGCTGTGCGAGAGTATTTATTGTTCCATTCCCCAAAAGCGCTGGATCAACCGCGGCTTTTTAAACGGCCCGTTTTGTCCCGTATACGGTTTTGGCGCGCTGTTGATTCTGGCGGTGCTTTCTCCGCTGCTGGGAGTTTTCGAGTTCCCATTGGAGCTGATTGTGCTGTTTTTCACCGCAACACTACTGACCTCCGTTTTGGAGTATGTGACCAGTGTCCTGTTAGAGAAGCTGTTCCACACCTCGTGGTGGGATTATTCGAATCATAAATACCAGATTCACGGGCGCGTCTGCCTGATGAACTCGCTGCTGTTCGGGGTGATGTCCACCTTGGTGCTGGAGGTGCTGCACCCGCTGATCAGCTCGCTGCTGATTGCCATTCCGCGTATCGTATCCTTCCCGCTGGCGGGTGGGCTGTTCGTCTACTTTATTCTGGACGGCACTGTTACCACCATCGGTATCCTGCGCATGAACGGCAAGCTGGCGCAGTTGCAGACGATACTGGATGAAATCCGCGAACGCACCGCCGCCGTGGCAGAAACCAACCTGGCTGGGCTGGAGCATTCCTTGGACGAGCTGCGCGACAAAGCGGATGAGCTTAAATCAGAAACACTGCTCAGCCTGCGGCAGGCATTGGAAGAACTGCGCCTGAAAACGGACGACGTCAAAACAGAAAGCATTGAGCGCCTGCGCAATTCGATTCTGGATTTTGTCAACGATGAAAACCGGATCCGCCTGCGCATGCTGCAGGACAAGCAGGAATACCTGGAATCGCAGACACACCCCATGCATCGCAGAATTATGGAGGCATTCCCCCACATGCGTTCGATTCAAAGCCCGGAATCTTTCCAGCGCTTTCGCCAGGCCGCCGCTGCTGCCCGCAAGCGGGTGCGCGGCTCCGGCAGCGAATCCGAGAGCGAATCCGGAGACAAAAAAGAATAAATACAAATTTTTTCAAAAAAGGATTGACATTCCTTCCATCAGACAGTATACTAAAAGCACAATAACATATTAAGTATATATGTTTAATTTATTAGCTGAAGGGAGCTGTCCGCTATGAAACTATATTCCTCTGATTTCTACCAATTGGTTCGTTGTCGAATGTGCGGCTGTTCCCATATTGACAACGATAAATCATAATAATAGAAGAGGAGAATTTGAATGAGCAATCAGACAAAGCATCAATGGAAATTTGAAACACTTCAACTGCACGTCGGCCAGGAGCAGCCCGACCCCGCTTCTGACGCGAGAGCCGTACCGATTTATCAGACTACCTCTTACGTATTCAGAAACAGCAAGCACGCGGCGGATCGGTTTGGGCTGGCGGACGCCGGAAACATTTACGGCCGGCTGACAAACAGCACCCAGGATGTATTTGAAAAGAGAATTGCCGCTCTGGAAGGCGGTATCGCCGCTTTGGCGGTTGCGTCCGGCGCAGCGGCCGTCACGTACTCCATCCTGAACCTGGCGCAGTCCGGCGACCATATTGTTTCTGCCAAAACGATTTACGGCGGTACTTATAACCTGTTTGCACATACTCTGCCGCAGTACGGCATTACCACCACCTTTGTGGACCCGGACGAAGAGGGCGCCTTTGAAGCCGCCATTCAGGAGAACACCAAGGCGATCTTTATCGAGAGCCTCGGCAACCCCAACTCGAACATTATCGATGTGGAGCTTGTGGCCGGGATCGCCCATAAGCACGGTATCCCGCTGCTGATCGACAGCACCTTTACCCCGCCCAGCCTGTTCCGCCCCATTGAATACGGTGCGGACATTGTGATCCACTCCGCCACCAAGTTCATCGGCGGACACGGCACGACGCTCGGCGGCGTGATCGTTGATTCCGGCAAATTCGACTGGGCCGCTTCCGGCAAATTCCCTGGCCTGACCGAGCCCACCCCGAGCTACCACGGCCTGAGCTTTGCCCGCGATGTGGGTGCGGCAGCATTTGTCACCAGAATCCGCGCGATTCTGCTGCGCGATACCGGCAGCGCGATTTCCCCGTTCAACGCTTTCCTGCTGCTGCAGGGGCTGGAGACCCTCTCCCTGCGCGTGGAACGCCATGTAGAAAACTCGCTGAAGGTGCTCGATTTTCTGAAAAACCATCCCAAGGTGGAGCATATCAATCATCCCGCTCTGCCCGACAGCCCTTATCATGCGCTGTATGAGAGCTACTTCCCGAACGGCGCCGGTTCCATCTTCACCTTCGAGGTGAAGGGCGGCGCGGAAGAAGCCACAAAATTCATCGATAATCTGCAGCTGTTCTCCCTGCTGGCGAACGTAGCAGACGTAAAATCGCTGGTCATTCATCCCGCCTCCACCACACACTCGCAGCTGAATGCGGAAGAACTGCTGGATCAGGGAATCAAGCCCAACACGATCCGTCTTTCCATCGGCACCGAGCACATTGACGATATCATTTACGATTTGCAGCAGGCATTCGATACGATCTGATTTTTCCTACCGTTTCTTTTTGAACCAGCTTTTTCCGGACGCTTTTTCTATATTCCTCCAATTTTGTAAAATAGTCAGAGCCGGCGTTCCCTGCCATTGGGGAACGCCGGTTCTGTTTTGCTTTAACATGCAGAAAAGCGCGGGCCGCTGAACCGGCACGCGCTTTTGATCGCGATATTGTCTTTGAATTCAGGCTTCGGCTCAAAAGGGAAACTCAGCTATCTTTTCTCCCGCCTTCGGTAAGGAATAGACGGCAACCGCGATTCCTCATTTTTATCAAAGATCCGATTATTTATAATACAAGCCCGCCAGCTTCATGTCCTTTGTAAAGGAAATGGTATAGATAAAGGCCTTTTTTTCGTACTGGGCTCTGGCCACGGCCACGGCATAATCCTCTTTGGTATTTTTGTCTGATGCGCCAGCAATGTTGACCTCTTTGATCTCCTGAAACGCGCCGCCCTCACCAATCGCCTTGTATACCGCGGCAAGCGCGTCGTCGGTCAGGGCTGACTTCATCGTGTCGTCGCTGATCTCCCGCAGGGCGTCGCTGTCCTTTGCGTTGACCGCGTCGATCACCTTTGTCGTTGCCTCCTGAATCTTATCCTGGTCAAAATCGTCAGAGAGCTTTTTCTGCCCGTCGCTGCACGCGGTGAGCAGTGCCAGACACAGCACGAGCACGGTTCCAAAGGCAAACATCTTTTTAAGCTTCTGCGTTTTCTTCTTCATTCTCTGTTCCTCCTTGCAAATAAAGCTTCCGAGACAAAACGGCATAGGCCCCGGCACACAAAACCATTCCGGCAAAGATCAGTTCGACAAAGACCACCTGCATTCCGCCACGCGCAAGCAGCGGCAGAACGGAATCCACCAGTCCGTGCAGAACAATCGCCGCGGCCAGATAACGGAACCGATGTCCCGTCTGAAAGCCGTTCCAAACGATCACCGTCAGGATCAGATGCAGCAGCATTGCGAGCACACGCTCAATCAGGGCCATGTGCAAAACGCTGAAAGTGTATCCCTGCATCAACAGGGGAATCAAAATCAGCCCGGCCTCTATCCCGCCGTGGCCAAGGCCGAACAGCAACGGCTGCGCGATGGTGCATTTCGCCGGGCGAAGAAGAAATTGTTTGAACAGAAAGCGAAAGCCCTCTTCGAACACACCGGCGGAAAAGCCGATGATGACCACAGCCAGAACAGGGTGCAGCGTGCTGAACATGGTAAACCACATGCTGTGATTCAGCAGCCCCAGCAGCGGGATACGCAGCAGCGGCTGTGAAACGGAAAAGCAGGCGGCTCCTAGCACAAACCACAGCAAATATTGGATAACCCTATGACTGCGGTTCGTTTTTGGCGAATCCGGCATTGTCTTCCCACCTTTCTGCTCATAAAAAAACGCCGATCGCACTCTGGCTGCCGACAAGCCCCGCAAAAGCGGGACGCCGACACCAGCGCCGATCAGCGAAAAAAACGTCTGGTATCTCTCGTGAATCCCGGCGAAACACAACAGGGCGGCGGAACACTCCACCGAAAAGCCGGACACTTCTATCTATTGTGAAACTCCTCCCGAATCCAATCCACTGCCGGGTTTCTCCGAAAGATCATCCTCGTTTTTTATTTGCAAAAATTTTCGACATAGCTGTCCAGCGCAGTCTCGATGATCCGTACAGCTTCCTCACGGCCGCTGACTTCTTTAACGGCGGTTTCTTTATTCTCGAGTTCCTTGTAAACCCGGAAGAAATGAGACATCTCGTCAAAGATATGGGTGGGCAGCTCACTGATATCCTGATACTGATTGTAGGTCGGGTCATTGAAGGGGATTGCAATGATCTTTTCGTCGTTGCGGCCGCCGTCGAGCATCGAGATGACACCGATGGGGAAGCAGCGCACCAGGGTGTGGGGCTCCAGCGGTTCGGAGCAAAGCACCAGAACATCCAGCGGGTCACGGTCATCGCCGTAAGTTCTGGGAATAAAGCCATAGTTGGCCGGGTAGTGAGTCGAAGTATACAGAATGCGGTCCAGAATAATCAGGCCGGTTTCTTTGTCAAGCTCATACTTTTTCTTGCTGCCCTTGGAAATTTCGATCACCGCGATAAAATCGGACGGGTTGATCCTTTTGGGAGACATATCATGCCAAATATTCATTTTTGAAACTCCTGTTCACAGTATATGCAGCGGTAAAGCTGCGATTTTTCATTGCAAAGCCGAAAAATATGATCAACGCCCTCCTCCGCGTTACTGATGCAGCGCGGATTTTTGCAGCGGATCACATTCGTCACCTGCTTTGGAAGCTCCAAGCTTCTTTTTTCAACGATTTTCCCCATATCAATCACATTGATGGTAATATTATGGTCTATTACCCCCAGAATGTCAAGGTTCAAATCTGCTTTTCCCTCAATCTTAATAATGTCTTTTTTTCCGAATTTGCTGCTTTTGGCGTTTTTGATGATTGCCACGCTGCAGTCGAGGGAATCGAGCCCGAGCAGATGATAGATTTTCATTGCGGAGCCCGCGTGAATGTGGTCGATGACGATTCCGTGTTCCAGACTGTCGATGTTCAGCATGCCGCCACCTCCAAAAGCTTCAGGATCAATGCCATTCGGACATAAACGCCGTTCTGCGCCTGTTCAAAATAGGCGGCTCTGGGGTCGCTGTCGACCTCCGCCGTGATTTCGTTGACGCGCGGCAGCGGGTGCAGCACCGCAAGGTCGCTCTTGGCCGCGCGGAGTTTGTCCGCGGTTAAAATGCAGCTGTCTTTCAGGCGGACGTAATCTTCTTCGTTGAAAAAGCGCTCCTTCTGAATGCGGGTCATATACAGAATGTCGAGCTCGGGCATGGCCTCCTCAAGCGTTTCCACTTCCCGGTACGGTGCGTTGTGCGCCAGCAGAACATCCTGCATGATGTAATCCGGCACGCGCAGCTCCTCGGGCGAAATCAGCACAAAGCGGATGTCGCCGAAGCGCACCAGGGATTTCATGAGCGAATGCACCGTGCGCCCGAATTTCAAATCCCCGCACAGGCCGATGGTCATTTGATCGAGACGGCCCCTTTTGCGGCGGATCGTCATTAAATCCGTCAGCGTTTGGGTGGGGTGCTGGTGCCCGCCGTCACCCGCGTTGATCACCGGAATGCCGGAATAATGCGACGCCACCAGCGGCGCGCCCTCTTTGGGGTGACGCATGGCACAAATATCCGCATAGCACGAAACCGCGCGGATGGTGTCCGCTACACTTTCCCCTTTGCTCACCGAGCTGCTCTCCGCAGAGGCGAAGCCCAACACGCTGCCGCCAAGACGCAGCATCGCCGATTCAAAGCTCAGGCGCGTACGCGTGCTGGGCTCGTAAAACAGCGTGGCCAAAATCTTGCCGCGGCAGGCCTTTGCATAGGGCGACGAATCCAGCGCGATTTGATCTGCCAGCTCGAGCAGCTCCAGCGTTTCCTCCACCGTAAAGTCCAACGGGTCTATCAGGTGCTTCATTCCGGTCTTCCTTTCTTTTCCCGCGCGCTCAAAAGAAGCACACCTTGAAAATCCCTGATCTTTCAAAGTGTGCCTGTTCTGTGCTATTGTTTGTCCGTTTTTCTTTCAACAGTATAGCGGAAAAAGTGACAGCTGTCCATACCCTGCCCGGGAAATACGCTAAAATTTTTCGGGCTGGTCCTTGCGCACGCGCTCCATGGCGCGGCCCAAATCCTCCAGCAAAACGGTAATCTGCTGGATTTTCTCTTCCCCAAACAGCTCCGCCACCGCGTTCACGCGTTCCAAAAAGCGGTTGATCGCATCAGAAAAGATTTTTTCCCCCGCCGGGGTAAGCGCCACATACACCACGCGGCGGTCGTCTGTGGCGGCCGTGCGGGTGACAAGCCCTTTTTTCTGCAGGGATTTCAGCATCTGAGACACCGCCGGCATCGACATTCCCAGCCGCGCGCTCAATTTGGACACCTTCACGCCGGGCTGCTCTCCCCGGCATTCCCCTTCCTGCAGACAGCAATGGATCTTGTGCATCATCATAAATTCGCCCTGCGGCACTCCCGGAATCTCAGGAATCAGATCCCTGGCTCTTTTCAGATAATGCAGAACCCCGAACAGCTCGTCCGTTCGATCCTTCGCAGACATAAAAGCCCTCCCCACCAGTTTGTGAACCCTTCATACCAATTTTCATAAAAGCAGTGAATCATGCCGGTTCTCTACCCTTCTTCGGCGGGGAGAGAACTGTTTTTCCCTTTTACTGCAGATTCAAATTAGTTAAGTATATGAAATAGTATAAATCGTTTTTTGCTTTTGTCAAGGAAGTGCCCAGGTTTTTCCAGTGTGAAAAGCGGCGGGAAATAAAATTTTTCAGTAATTTGTTCAGAATTCAGCCTTTTGGCTGCGCAGGAATAGATCAGAAAGCACTTTGTCTGCGGCCTGTCCGCCGTGGATTACCGCTTCCACCGCCTGGCAGATCGGCAGCTCCACGCCGTACTGTTCCCCCAGGCGAAGCATTGCCCGGGTGGTGGCGACGCCCTCCGCCAGCTCGCCGTAATGCTCGCCTTTTACAAAGCGCTCACCAAAGGCGCGGTTGTGGCTGTACGGCGAAAAGACCGTCGCCTGATAATCGCCGAGGTGTGCCAGCCCGTAAGCGGAAATCTCGTTGCCGCCCATCGCCTTGATCAGCCGCGCAATCTCGCGGGTACCGCGCGACATCAGCGCGCCCTTGAGCGCCGTTTTATTCAGGCCGTCCAGCATACCGGCGGCAATTCCGATCACGTTTTTAGAGGCGGCCCCCACCTCGTTGCCGAGCAGGTCTTCCCCATAGTAAAAGCGGATCAGGCTGCCGGAAAACTGCTCCACCAGAAATTGTTTCGTTTCCTTGGCGCTGCTGTCGATCACCATGCAGTTGGGGATTCCGGCGGTGAAATCCTGCACATGGCCCGGCCCCACCCAAATCGCCAGACCGGTTTCGGGCGGGAGGAATTCCTCTGCCACCTCTGTCAGCCGTTTGCCGGTGGAGGCCTCAATGCCTTTCATGCACAGCACGACGGTTTTCCCTGCCATCGAAAGCTGCGACAGCTGCTGCATCAGCCCGCGCAGGCTTTGGGAAGGAATCGAGATCACCACAATCTCTGCGCCCTCCAGCGCCTGCTTTAGATCATCACAAAACAGGACGGCATCGGAAAAAGTGACAAGCCCGTTGGTACGGGTCTGCCGCAGTTTGGAAAACTGCTCGCTGGTCGGTCTGCCGTAGATGGTAACTTCCTTTTCCAGCCCCGAAAGGTACCATGCGATAAAGCTGCCCCAACGTCCGCTGCCGATGACTGTTATTTTCATTCGTGTTTGCTCCTTTTCCCATTCCCAAATCTCTGGCCCGCCGCCCTGCCGGGCAGCTCGAACCATAACTTTATTTATCATAGGGCCTTTGCGCTGTGTTGTCAATCAAAGCCTTCGGCCGTCAAAACGCCGCGCAGCCGCAAAATTCTTTGTTTAATTTGCTTACAGCGTTGGCCGCGTGTTCTTTAGCAAGCTGAAGTCCGCTGTAAAGCCTGTGTGCAAAGTGCTCCCGAAAGCATTTTCTCCAAAACAACGCCGCTCATTCCGGTCAAATGGGACGATACCCGCCCTGCGGCAGCCGCGCAATCAGCAAAATCCCGCTCAGGGTATCGGTACGTACCGCGTTTTCTATTTCTGCCGAAATGCCGGGAAGCGCGGCGGCCAGATATTCCGCCGTGCGCTGGCGCAGCGAAAGAGCGAAGCTCATCTTCTCAAACGCCGCCTGCAGCAGCGACAGAAGCTCTGATTTTCCCCGGCCATTCAGCTTTTCTTTTAAATCAGCCAAATCCCTCGCCGAAAGGCGTAATGAATAGAAATTCTTCCCGCACAACACGCACCCAAGCGCCGCCGTCAGCACCGGCCCGCACAGATTCAGCGGGAGTTCCCGGTAATCCACCGGTAGCCCGCACAGCAGCGCATGGATCGCCACCGGCGAAAAGCAGGTGCAGAACTGATTTTCACAGTCCACACGCTCCGCATATTCCCGGATAAACTCGATCCCGGCCAGATCGGTCACGGGGTGCAGCAGCGGGTAATCCGCCGTAATGTGAATCTGCTGCGCGCCGAACTGCGGCCGGTACACCTGAAAAAATCCGTTGATGCCGTCCTCCACGGTCGAGCGGTAAAACACGTTCGGCGTTTCCATCAGCCTGCGGACAAGGCCGGCGTGAAAGAGTCTGGTTGTTTTCAGCATTCGGTCTATTCTCTTGCCCCCACGCACAAACAGAGCCTCGGCCCCTTCGTTGATCAGCGCCAAAGCGGCGCCCTCTGCGTTCCCGTATTCCTTCAGACCGACGCCGATCGTAAACAGCACCGATTCGAGGATTCCCTCCGCGTCTTCCACGCGGATAGAGCTGCTCTCCATCCCGTTATAAAGCTGTGTCTGCCGCGCCAGAACAGAAAGACAGTCCATCTGCACCGCTTCGATCTGCGGTGCGGTAAGCACCTCCGTCAGGTAGGCTTGCTCCAGCAGGGAAGAAAGATAGTGCTCGCCGCTGAGCAGCGAGCGGTCGATCCTGCTGATCCGTTCAAGAGAGTCCATCTTCATCCTCCTCTTCGTCCTCTTCGGGCGCTTCGCTGTCAAAATCCGCGGGGCGGCCCCAGCGCAGATTTTCTGCCAGGCGGTACAGCTCCCTCCCGGCCAAAAGCTCCAGAGAGCCTCCGCAGGGGCCGTCGTATGCCTTCTTCATAAAATCGATCAGCTCGTCGTCGCTGAAACGATTCTCCGTTTCGTTTTTATAATAATAGAACAGCTCCACCAGTTCGTGGAGCGTGGATTCATAATTTTGGCCCATCAGGTACGGCGAATCGCAGAAAGCGTAAATCAACTTCTGAATGACTCCGCCGCCAAATTCGATTCTGCCCGCGGTTTTCAGCGCGAATGCCCGGGTCTCCACAAGCTGCGCTGCCTGCCGCTCTGTCAGCTCCAGGCCAAAGCGGGCGGTCATATCGTTGCATTTCATGATTTCCCCGATTGCCTGCTTTTGGATCAGGCCCTGATTCAAAAATCCCAGCTCAAACCCCAAAACGCATCATTCCTCCCTCAGCAGCAGCACGGTGCTTCGCACCGCCTGATGAACAACAGACTGACAAAACTCTTCCTCATCCTCAATCACGCGGCGGCCCGAAATATAATTGGAGATTTCCCCGATGAGGTAACAGTGTACAAAATGAACGGCCTCCTCCAGCTTTCCGGCGTCAGCCGGCCGACCGGACAGTTCCCGCCAGATTTGCGCGACCGCACGGTTCATCTGCTCCCGGGCCGCCGCCACGGCCAGCGTATTGCTTTCGGGGCGCTGCTCCCCCAAATACTCGAGCCACGCCAGCCGGAACCAGCCGGTGTTATCTAAATACACGCGCACCATGGCGTAATAAAACGCCTGCAATTTATACTTGGGCGCAAGCGCAGCGGCCGCCACGGTGCCGATCTGTGCCGACATCCGCTGTATGCAGACGGTGTGCGCCTCCCACAGAAGCTGCGGATAGGACAAAAAATAATTGTACAGATTCGTATGGGCGCAGCCTAAGGCCCGCGCGATTTCGCGCAGATTCAGGCTCTGCACGTCGCGGCGATTTCGCAGCAGCTCCAATGCCATATTGATAATCTGTTCCCTGGAAATGGGTTTCCGGCTAGTCACTCGTATTCTCTCCAATCTATTACCGTTGGTAATTACCGGTGGTAATAGATTGTATCACGCCTTTTGGCCGCTGTCAATGCATCAAAGAGAGGAAATCACTGTGCCCGCAACGCGTTCTATCTCTTCCCTAAACAAGAGAAGATATGGTAATATATCCATAATATGGAAAAACAAAAGGAGTAAACCGATGGAAAATCAAATGCAAAGCGCCCTGCGGGCTATGTCTGCATGGTTGGCAGACGAGCACGAGCTTGGTGGGCCGCCCGCCAAAATAGAATGCGCGGGGGAATTCGATCTGCACGGGTACCATTACTATATCTTCAAGTATAAAAAGAACCTTCTTGGCAAATGGCTGCTTGGGGTATGCGGCGGCTACGAGACCGGAGAAACAGAGCACTGCGGGCATGTGTTCAGCGCAATGGAAGCCTACGACGCCAAAACTGCCCTTGAAAAATCCATTCGGATGGTTGAAATGATTCGTGCATACTGGATGCAGCGGGCGCAGGAGGAGCAGCAAAAGCAGCAGACAGCCCCGCCCTATGAAAGCGAAGAGATTTCCCCGGAGCAAGAGCAGCGCAAGGCACGCTCGATCTCCATTTTGAAAGAAAAAGGAGTTCCTTATATTGAGCACCTGCCTGTCATTGAATCGGCAATTACGCCGCGCACCCCGCAGGAAATTGCAAGACGTGCCATTGCCTGCCTGATTACCGTACAGGTGGCCTGCGACATGTCCCGCGGCGAGGATGTGAAGAAATCTCAGGAATTTTTTCAGCAGATGCTGGAGACCTATGGGGTTGCGGACGAACTGACCCCCAAGGAGCAGATGTTCTTCTCCGGCAAGCCCAGCAATCAGGATGCGGTGAACATGGCCTGGAAGTACGAAGCTTATTGGCCGCTGATTTGGGCGCTGGGTCTGGTGGACAGCCTGGAATATCCCGATCAGATCTGTGACTGCGATTTTGCGATAGAAGCGGTAAGCTCCTGCGGCAGCTTTGAGGAATTGATGGAGAGTGCCCGGCCCCGGGAAATAAGCGAAATTCTGGATGAAGCCGATTTGATTTTCCGGTACGACTGGGCCTGCGTCAATGCCCGTCTTCACGGCAGGGAGGCGCCCGCAGGGTTGGATTCCGGCGTAGTAATGGAACGCCATTGGGGGCTAAACTGGCTGATCGGCAAAAATTCAGATAACGATGAATGGGACACGGTTTCAACCAATACCTGAAAACGAAACATGAGAGCAGGCGTTCTAATCGTTGATGTTGCTTTTCCCTTGTAAAAATTGTCTGGCTGAAAAGAAATCATAGTAATGTGGTAGGATTTTATTGCAAAACGATCCGCACTTGCTGTATGATTAAGAGAATCAATGACCAGGAGGGAAACACAGCATGAGGGACGAAACCAAATGTATCCACTGCGGGTATACCCCGAAAAATTCAGAGCCAAAGATGGTTCCGATCGTTCAAAGCACGACTTATGTGTTTGATTCAACGCAGGAGGTCGGCGACGTATTCGACGAACCGACCAAAGCCCTGATTTACTCGCGCTTCGCTAACCCCACTGTGATGGCGGTCGAGCAGAAAATCGCTGATTTGGAGGGCGGCATCGGCGCGATGTGTACCTCTTCCGGTCAGGCCGCTACGCTGCTCGCCATTTTAAACCTGTGCAAGGTGGGCGACAGCTTTATCAGCACCTCTCAGATTTACGGCGGAACCGTGAACCTGTTTGCCGTCACCCTGAAAAATTACGGGATCGAGTGCATTTTTGTGGACGCCGACGCCGACGAGGAAACCATCAGCGCCGCGGTACGGGAAAACACCAGGCTGATTTTCGGCGAAACGATCGCGAACCCGGCCCTGAGCGTGCTGGACATCGAAAAGCTCGCGCGGATCGCACACAGCCACAAAATCCCCCTGATCATGGACAATACCTTTGCCACCCCGATTCTGTGCAAGCCGTTTGAGTTCGGCGCCGATATCGTGGTGCATTCCACCTCGAAATACATGGACGGCCACGCGGTGCAGGTAGGCGGCGTGATTGTCGATTCCGGCAATTTCGACTGGACCAACGGCAAATTCCCGGAATTCACCGAGCCGGACGAATCGTACCACGGCATTACTTACGTGGGGAACTACGGCAAGGCCGCATACATTACGAAAGCCAGAATGCAGCTGATGCGCGACTACGGCGCCTACCCGGCGGCAAACTCCGCGTTTCTTTTGAACCTTGGCCTCGAAACGCTTGCCGTGCGTATGGAGCGCTACTGCAAAAATGCGCTGGAGGTGGCAAACTATCTCGCGGCCTCCGACAAGATTGAAAAGGTGATCTACCCGGGGCTGGAGAGCGACAAATATTACCCGCTTGCAAAGAAGTACCTGAAGGGAACGAGCGGCGTGATTTCGTTCATCATCAAGGGCGGCAAGGACAACGCCGTCAAATTTATGGACGGCCTGAAGCTTGCTTCCATTGAAGTGCATGTGGCGGATATCCGCACCTGTGTGCTGCACCCCGCCAGCGCTACCCACCGCCAGCTGACCGAAGAGCAGCTGTATGCCGCAGGCATCAACCCCGGTATGATCCGCTTCTCCGTCGGACTGGAAAGCGTTGAGGATATTATTGAAGATATTGAGCAGAGCCTGAGCAAAGTGTAAGCGCTGCTGCACCATACACTTGCGGCGAACTGCCGCAGGCGGAACAGAGTAAAAGAAGCTTTTCAACATTTCTCTTCAAAATGTTGAAAAGCTTCTTTCCTTTTAACCTGCGCTCGGTACGATCCTTATTTTACCTGCAGAGCCTGACGAATCCGATCGATCAGCTCCGCATTCTTTTTCTCATCAAAATAAACCTGATCGGGGTTCATAGCAAACGTTCCGCCCCATTCGGCACCGTCGCGGTACTTCGGCACCAGATGAAAATGCAGGTGGTGCCCGGTGTCCCCATATGCGCCGTAATTGATCTTTTCGGGGTGAAACACCGCATGCAGCGCCTTAGCCACACGGTTGACCTCGGCAAAATAGGCGTTTCTCTCTTCGTCTGAAAGCTCAATCATCTCGCTCACATGCTTTTTATGGGCCACGACCACCCGGCCCTCGTGGCTCTGCTCTTTAAACAAATACACTTTTGAGGTTTCCATCTCGCAGATCTTGATTCCGAATTTGTCCAGCAGTTTGCCTTCTACACAGTATGCGCACGTTGCATCCATTTGATTTGCTCCTTTTGTTTTGTATTGTAATACCGATATCCTATCAAAAGCACTTACGATTTCTCCGCACTTTTGGCGGGGAGAAGGCAATGCTTTTCCTTACAGATTCGCATCACGCCTCTTGAAAAAATTGGACTATTTGAAAGTTTTTTCACTCTTGCCAGATCAGGCAGTTATTTCCTTTTTCGAATCAATTATAAATCGGAAGCAACCCCGCGTCAACTAAAATGCAATGATTCATTGGATTCTTTGCAATGATTTCCGTTCATTCTTTTTTCTTCGCTTTTTCAAAGGCTGCCTGCACGGGATGTGACTTTTCATACTGGTTGATCTGTGCCAGCAGCTCTGCGATCTGGCCGCCGATCATCTCCATCTCCTGATGGAACACCCGGGCCGAAACCCGGAGCGCCCCATGCCCAAGAATGATCATCTGCTCCATACCGTCGGAAGTCGCAACGCGCACCCGGTACTGCTTGGCCAGCTCGTAGGTTGTTTTTTCAATATAGGCGTCGGCAGTTTCAGCCTGCTTGGTATACACCACACTGATGTTGTGGTACCGCTGCACCTCGCCGGTATTGCGCGGAACACGGTAAGCGTCGAATACCAGGATCACCTCGCATTTACGGTAGCCCTGATAATTGCTGAGCAAATCCATCAGCAGCTTGCGCGCGGTGTCGAGGCTCTCCCGTGCCACCGCCTTCAGCTCGTCCCACGCGAAAATGATGTTGTAGCCGTCTACCAGCAGATATTCCGGCCCGGTCATGATCGGACGGATGGCTTCCCGCTTTGCAGTCTGTTCCGTGCCCTGCAAAAACTGCTTCTGCGGCAGCAGTTCACGCCGCTTGACCGGGCCGTACGTCCGCTCAAAAATGGCCTGCAGCTCTTTGTCCTGCTCCAAAGCACCGGTATAAGAGACAGACGGCCGTGCGGAGGAATCCGGAGTGCTCTCCGCCTGCCGATTCTCCCCGTGGGGGCGAATGCCGCTTTCTACTTGCATGTAATCCCGCACCCGATTCCAGGGGACAGAAAAACCCGCTCCGTGTGAACAGAAGATGGAATCCGCGGGCTGCTCCAGATCGCGCTCCGGGTCATAGCCGATGGCGGCGACTACCTCCGCCTGATCGCGGCAGGGCTCGTAACCGCGAAAAAAGCAGGCAAGCTTTCCTTGGCCCCGGGTATAGGAGAGCACCTCGCGGCCATAATCGCGCAGCCCCGCAACGGGGGCGCTGCCGGTGAGGAGCGTCAGCTCGCCGTCCGGCTCCGGGGGAGCGCAGCTGCCGCCCATACGCTGAATGTCCGTCATCGCGCGGCCCACGTTTTCGGCGGGCACCTCCAGCCGAACATCGTACCACGGCTCCAAAAGAATGCTTTCGGCGCTCATCAGCCCCTGCCGCACCGCACGGTAGGTGGCCTGGCGAAAATCGCCGCCCTCGGTGTGCTTGACGTGGGCCCGGCCTGCCACAAGCGTAATATTCAAATCGGTAATGGGCGCGCCGGTCAGCACACCACGGTGAACCCGCTCCTCCAGATGCGACAGAACCAGCCGCTGCCAGCTTCTGTCGAGCTGATCCTCCGGACAGGCACTCGAAAAATGCAGACCGCTCCCCCGCTCACCCGGCTCGAGCAGAAGATGTACCTCCGCATAGTGGCGCAAGGGCTCGTAATGCCCCACCCCCTCCACCGCGGCGGCGATGGTCTCTTTATACACGATGCTGCCGGAACCAAACTCCACCTGCAGGCCGAAACGCTCGTCAATCAAGGTTTTTAAAATCTCGAGCTGTACCTCGCCCATCAGCTGCAGTGAAATCTCGCGCAGCTGTGCGTTCCACACCAGATGGAGCTGCGGATCCTCTTCCTCCAAAGCGCTCAGCTTCTGCATCGCGCTGTGCGGGTCGCAGCCCGGCGGCAAAATCACCCGGTAGGTCAGCATCGGCTCGAGCGCCGGGGCTTCGGACACCCCCTCGGCTCCGAGGCCCTCCCCCGCGCGGGTTTGGCTCAGGCCCGTCACGGCGCAGATGGTTCCGGCCGGTGCTTCGTCCACCGGCTGAAATTTTGTGCCCGAATAGATGCGGATTTGATCGATTTTCTCTTCCCACTCCCGGCTTTTCAGCGGCATTTTCACCCGGAGGGTTCCCCCGGTCACTTTCAGGTGCGTCAGGCGGTTTCCCTGCGCGTCCCGGGTGATTTTAAACACTCTGGCCGCGAATTCCTGCGGGTATTCGGGAACCTGCGTGTAAAGCGTCAGCCCCCGCACCAGCTCATCCACGCCGGAAAGGCGCAGCGCAGAACCAAAATAACAGGGGAACACCTTGCGGCGGGCCACCAGTGCGGCGGCCTCTGTATCGGAAAGCTCTCCCTGCTCCAGATACCGGCTCATCGCTTCCTCGTCGCACACGGCGACATTCTCCATCCATGCGCCGCGGCTTTGATCCGCTCCAAAATCGATGCAGCCCTCCGAAAGAGAGGCTTTCAGCTCACGCAAAAGCGCCTCGCGGTCCGTACCGGACAAATCCATTTTATTGATGAACAGGAAAGCGGGAATCCGGTAGCGGCTGAGCAGCCGCCAGAGCGTGCGGGTGTGGCTCTGCACGCCGTCTGATCCGCTGATGACAAGAATGGCGTAATCCAGCACCTGCAGCGTGCGCTCCATCTCGCTCGAGAAATCCACGTGGCCGGGAGTATCAAGCAGGGTGATTTCCAGGTCATTCAACGGCAGCACCGCCTGCTTTGAAA
Source organism: Clostridium sp. MSTE9 (assembly GCF_000277625.1). Classification (NCBI taxonomy): domain Bacteria; kingdom Bacillati; phylum Bacillota; class Clostridia; order Eubacteriales; family Clostridiaceae; genus Clostridium; species Clostridium sp. MSTE9. The sequence goes on along the minus strand of NZ_AKFU01000036.1, from coordinate 3,218 downwards.
AGATGGTGATGCCGCGCTCCCGCTCCAGCGCCTCCGTATCCAGAAACGCATTCTTATGGTCGACCCGGCCCAACTGCCGCAGCCGCCCGCAGGTATAAAGCAGCCCTTCGGAAAGCGTCGTTTTCCCTGCGTCTACATGAGCCAAAATTCCAACAGCCAGTCTTTTCATTCCCGTTCCCCATTATCCCGATATCAATATCATAAATTTTATTTGAAAATAAGAGCACTGATTTCCTCCCCCACCTTCGGCGGGCAAGGAAATTCTCATTTTGTCAGCAAGCTCTTTTTCAGGCAAATCCACAGTGGAATTGCCGTGTTTTGTTTGCATTTCGTACTAGGTTATCATACCATTTCACGGTGGGTGAATCAACAGCCGCAATATACATAAAAAAGGTACCCCTAAACGCTTTGCAATCAGGGGTACCTTGCGGTTTTACTGATATTTCTTTGTCTGTGCCGAAAGCAGCGAACGTATGGAATCCACAAGGCTTTGCGGCGCGACGATTTCGGCCTTTTCCCCAAACCGGAAAATCCAGCTCAAAAAGACCGGGCTGTTTGAGACCTCGACGCAGATTTCAAAGGAATCGCCGCATTTGCGAAACGGAACCTCGGGCCCGAAGCGGTCGATCACCGCGTTGACCAGGCTTTGATCAAACCGCAGTGTGGCGGTGACCAGATCGCCACTGTACATGCCAAACACCTGCTTGGTGTGCTCGGCGACATCAAACTGCTTTTGATCGGGCCTCTCCGCTTCTTCGTCGCACACCGCGACCTGACTCATCCGGTCGACCCGGTAATGCGCAAAATCGCCGTATTTGGTGCTGTAGCAAATCAGGTAATACTTGTCGTCGTCCCAGCAAAGCGCCATCGGACTCTGACAATAGCGTTCGCCATCCTTGCGGTATACGCGCTCTTTGTCCGCGTTGTAATCAAAATATTGAAAGCTGATTTTGCGCCCCGAATTGATGGCGGTATGGATGGCGTCGATATTGTAATAGATGCTTTCGTTGATGGTCTTAGGCCGGTTCGCCACATACACCTGCCGCCGAAGCTGGCTGGCCTGCGGATTGCTCGTCAGGGAAGACAGCTTTTGAATCAGCTCCGTACTTTTCTTCGGTGTGATAAAGCGCGAGCTTTGCACGGCGTCTACCAGAAGCTTCAGCTCGGGCAGCTCAAATTCACGCGCATCGACGTAGTAGCCGATGGTTCTGCTTCTCTGCGATTCCACGTCCAGGCCGAATTCACGCAGCAGTTCCAGATCGGCATAGACCGACTTTCGTTCGGCCTGAATCCCGTACTCCGCCAGCGCGGCGATCAGCTCCTGGATCGTCATGACATGGTCTGCGTCCGTGCGTTCCAAAAGAATCCGCATCAAATAGAGCAGCTTCCTTTTTTGATTCGATGAACTGGGCATAACGTCACTTCCTGATACTGTTGATATATCCCCAGCCAAGCTCCGGTCTGCAGCATTCACTTCGAATCTGCTTGTGCGGGCAAAAGCTTGCTAAAGTAAGGATACAACAGTATAACATATTTACCAGTATTTGGAAAATAGTATGGATGCTTTTGAACTACCATTTTTAAAAATCATTTAATAAAATGCGGCTCTTCTGCTTTTCAGCGCTTTCTTTGACAAACACATAATGATCGCGTTCAGAAAGCTCTTTGCGGTAGGTATAGCCCAGACGGTCAAAGCCGCGGAGGTCATCGGGGTCGGCCACATTCTGTTCCGCCAGCCAGCGGACCATCTCACCGCGGGCCATTTTGCATATGGTACCCTTTTCAATCACCCTGCCGTCCTTCCACTCCCCAAAAGTGCAGGTGAGAAAACGTGCCGACTTCGGCAGATGGGGCAAAACAGCTTTGCTGTATTCCTTGGAAGCCAAATTCAAGATCAGGCCGCTTTCGGCACAAAGCTGCTGCGCCAGCCGGTTCCCCCAAAAGGCATACAGATCCCTCTGCCCGCCCGCTGAAAGCCGGGCCTGCATTTCCAGACGATAGGGCGTTACTCCATCGAAGGGGTGCAGCAGACCGTAAAAGCCCGACAGAATCCGCAGGCGCTCATTGATATATGCAAGCTGCTCCCGTTCAAACACACCGGGAGCCATGTATTGGTACTGAATCCCCTCGTAGGATAAAATGGCGGGCGTCAAAGTATTGTGCAAATCCATCGACTGTACCCGCCTGTAATTGAGATCGGCAATGGAATCGTTACAGCGCCACAGCGCTTTAAGGGACGCATAATCCATGGTGCGCAGGCAGCCGAGAAGCGTTTTGGCCTGCTCCAAAAACTGCGGCAGGCTCTCATAAGGCAGGCTGTCGGTATCGATATTCATTTTTTTCGCGGGAGAAATGATGATTCTCATGGGGTCACATCCTTGTTGTGCGTCTGTTGAGCTGCGATTCCTGATCGATTATCAGGAACACCCTTAGTGTACCACGTTATATATTCTGTTGTATATAGATTGTGGGGCCGCATCCTGGCGGCCCCACATTCTTATTCTTTTTATTGTAATACGAAAACCCCCGGCTATGCCGGGGAGTTCAAAAAAGCTTTAGCGGTGAGTATAGTAAAAAAACTCCTTTTGATATAATGAAGCTGCGGTCTGCCAACTGCAGCAAGACATATCAAAAGGAGGACATTCGCATGAAGACGAACGACATAGATAGTTTAAACCATACGAGCTGGAATTGCAAATACCATATCGTATTTGCACCCAAGTACCGTAGGAAAGTAGCATATGGAAATATGCGAGTGGAAATAGGAAAAATATTGAGGGAGTTGTGTAATTGGAAAGGAGTAGAAATTATACAAGCAGAGGTGTGTCTGGATCATATCCACATGCTGGTAAAGATACCACCGAAGATAAGTGTTTCAGGATTCGTGGGATTTCTCAAAGGAAAGAGCACACTGTTGATCTTTGAGAGACATGCAAATTTAAAATACAAGTATGGGAACCGGACATTCTGGTGCAGAGGATATTTTGTAGACACGGCAGGAAAGAATGACAAAGCAATTGCCGAGTATATCAAAAATCAGCTGGCAGAAGACCAGATTGAAGATCAGATGACGCTCAAAGAGTACGTCGACCCGTTTACGGGTAGCAAGTAACAAACCCTTGCAAGTGGCAGACCGTACCAGCGCCTTGAGGCGCCGCCAGAAAAACAGGGCTTTGCCCGCATATGAAGAACCCCCGGCTTTGCCGGGGGGTAACTAT